>CALUVK010000133.1 GCA_944324205.1 Candidatus Gastranaerophilales bacterium
TCTTCGGGCATTGAAATTAAAACTCTTGCCATATATTTCTCCTTTACTATGTAATGATTTGTGATATCTTGTATATATATAAAGTCATGAAAAGAAAAAAAATTGCTTTTTTCTAAAGAAATATTAAGTTTTGTAACGCAGATGTTTATATTATAGAAGTATGAATTTAAAAAATAATAAAAAAATATCCCTGCTAATACAATGATTAGCAGAGATATTTCATATAAGAATTAATTAGTAAATGATAGTTAATTCTTCATCCGGATTTAAGCTAGAATCGTTAGTTGTGTTCGGTACAAAGATGTACTTAGCTTCATCAACGAATTCATAGCAAACTCCGAATACGCCGCTTCCAACAAGTTTAACAATATTGTAAACACCTTTACCTACAGTGATAAAGCTGCTTCCAACACTCTTAAGTCCTTTTAGCGGGTGAAGTGATGCTGTATCGCAGAATGCATCAGACCAGTTGTCGCCGTATTCTTCTAATCCGTTAGCTACGACTTCAACTCCTGAAGATGCTGTTCTTCCTGCTACACCTACAATTCTTCCTGCCATTGAGAATGGTGCCCCGAGTATTCTAGAAACGATATTCGGGTTTTTAGACACGTTAACTTCCGCATTTGAAAGCTTGTTCGGAAATTCCGCGCAGTTATCGCCATTTGTGATACTCTTGAAGGTAACTTCCACATAACCTGGGTTTTTAACTCCTGGTCTTGAAACACCTGATACAACACCTTTAACTGTAGAGCCTGCCGGATAGCAAACACCTGCTACTGTAACATCTTCAGTTGTTTTAGCAGTAAATGTATCACCTACATTAGATGTTCTTGCGCTTATTCTTTCGCTAAGCTTAATTTTAATTGTCATAGGTTCATACTTCGTAGCGCAATTTACGGCACCATTTGAAGTATCAATATTGAAATTAGCTTTCAATGCACCAAGCATATAAGCAACCTGCTCTTTTGATAAATATTCATCATTAACAACTTTATCTTTATCAGCAATTTTGTTTAAAATACCTGAAGAGATAACTTCATTTGCTGCTTCATAACCCCATGCAGGAACATATTTTACGCTCTGGCCTTCAAAAACAGGAGCTTTGTTGTCAGCATTAACATTCATCATTTTTGCGAAAGTTGCAAAAACTTCTGCTTTAGTAATAGGTTGATCAGGTTTGAAAGTAGAGTCAGGGTAGCCAATCATAACATCAGCAGTAAGAGCTCTATCGATTTGGTCTTTTGCCCAATAATCAGCTGCTACATCTGAATAACTGTTACCCTTAACTTCTTTGAGTTCTAAACCGTCAGCAAGAATGAATGCCAATTCAGAACGTAATACAGGCATTTTGGGATTGAAGATACCTGCACGTTTTGCATCCATTTTGTCTTTCATTTTGCAAAGCATTTCTTTTGCGAAACGATTTACAATAACATTTTGTTTGCTTTCAATAGTTTTAACGTGGCAAGGTTTGTAAACTTTCCCGCCGATAATCACGTCATTTTCGGCAGTAGTAAGAGTGTGTGACTGTGAACCAAATAATGTCGGATGAGCATATGCTTGAACATCAGTAGCACAGCCGCCAGCCATAGCAGCACATGAAGCCACACATACAACACTGAGTGCTGTTAATAATTTACCAGATAGTCTCATACTTCTCCTTTCTTTCTACTTTTTCTTTTTCTGCATTAGATATGCTTGAGGATAGCAGAAATCCTCTCTAAAACCTATACGTCTATACATTTTTAAAGCTTTATAATTGTTAGTCTCTGTTGTAACATTAACTTCACTAAACTCTCTCTTTCCTAATTTTGTCCAATCTACAAGAGTTTTGATTGAACGATTAAGGAGGTGTTCTGAAAAACCGTGTCCTCTATGCTCTTTTTCTATTGCAACAAGAGGAATATTAGCGATTTTTCCTCCGGTTACATTTGCAAAAGCAAATCCTACCGGTGTGTCTTTATATAATAACACAGAAGTAACATCTGGCAAGAATTCGCCGTATATATTTTCAATAACTTTATTTATAATATCTGTCGTTCCTTCTATTGACTTGAAACGTGTATCATATAATGCATCTTGAGTATCTCTGAATGATTCATGAATAATTCTTATAGCATCTTCCTTGTAAGATTCTGAATAACCAACAATTTTATAATCTTCTGACCGTTCAGAAAGTTTCATATTTTCAAGAATTCTTTCAGATGACGCATTCCCCATAACGAATCTTAGAACCGCTAGACCGACAAATTTAAATCCGAATCGAGCGATATCTGCTGTAAATACAGATTGATGACCAATCATCGGATAAGAGACGACTTTTGTTTGGCGTTCATCTGTTGTAAGTTCAAGGAATTTCTCTATTAAGAGTTTAATTTTAACAATTTCATCCTCTGTTCCCAGACAATGTATAAGATTTAATTCAATTGATTCTGAAATAGAGGTCGTATAAACAAGAAAAGCTGTAGGAATATCATTTTCTTTTAAAACAATACATTGCATGTACTGTTTCTCTACAGCATCAACAAATTCTTCATAAGAAAGCGGCTCTAGCTCAAATTTGTATTCGCTTACAGCCTTTGCTTTAAAGTCATTATAAACTCCTGCAAAAATTTTATACAAACTTCCATTTAATAATTCTACTTCGTACGCTGTTTCTGCCATAAACTTTCCTTTACTTACGTTTACATTAGGTGATGCATTTTTTCACGTTTCGTATTCATATATTTTTCATTATACCTGGTAATTTCAGATTTGATATTAATATTTTCATGAATTGTAAGTCCATAGCCTTTCAAACCTACAATTTTCTTAGGATTATTGGTAATCAGGTTAAAATTATTAAATCCTAAATCAAGGATAATTTGTGCTCCGACACCATAATTTCTTAAATCAGGCGCAAAACCCAGAGATACGTTTGCTTCTACCGTGTCCTGTCCTTCTTCCTGGAGCTTATATGTTTTAAGTTTATTAATAAGCCCGATTCCTCTGCCTTCATGATCCCTTATATAAATAAGTGCGCCTTTTCCGTAATCGTTAATCATATGTAAAGCGTTATGTAACTGCCAGTTACAGTCACATTTAAGGCTATGGAATATGTCACCTGTCAGGCATTCGCTATGGACTCTGATAAGTGGTATTTTATCCGAACCATCATCTTTGACTAACGCAACATGTTCACAGCCTGTAATTGTATCGGTATAGCCTACAATATTAAAATCGCCAAATTTTGTCGGTAAAAATACTTCAATTTCCCGTTTAACAAATTTTTCGCGTTTAAGCCTGTATGCAATCAAATCAGAAACGGTTATAAACTTAAAACCGAATTTTTCGGCAAAATTATGCAAATCGTCCCTTCTTGCCATTTCACCGTTCTCTTTCATTATTTCACACATAATACCGGCTTCTCTATGACCGCAGAGTCTTGCTAAGTCGACAACGGCTTCAGTATGTCCGCATCTTTTTAAGACACCGCCTTTTTTTGCTACACATGGAAACAAATGCCCGGGACGTCTTAAATCAGATGGCTCTGCATCAGGAGCAATTGCTACTTCTATGGTTTTAGCTCTATCAAAAGCTGAAACTCCTGTTGTTACGCCATATTTCGGATGCGCATCAATACTTAAAGAAAAAGCCGTTTGCATACTTTCCGTATTTTTTTCTACCATCTGCGGCAAATCCAATTGTTTTGCAATCTCTGATGAAATAGCAAGGCATACAATTCCTCTGCATTCTTTAGTAATAAAATTAACAAGTTCTGGAGTTACAAACTGGGCAGAACAAATCAAATCTCCTTCGTTTTCTCTATCCTCGTCATCCGCGACAATAATAGGTTTTCCTTGGCGAAAATCCTCAAGAGCTTCTTCTATTGTGTTAAATTGATTTGTCATAATTAGTAAAATCCGTTTCGTTTCAAGAAATCTTCATCGATTACTGACTTATTATCACTCGTTGATAAAAATTTTTCAACATATTTAGCCAAAATGTCAACTTCTATATTAACATAATTCCCTCGTTGTATTTCTCTAAGGCAGGAATTTCTAAATGTATGTGGAATAACTGCAATTTTGATGACATTACCACTAATATCAGCAACAGTTAAGCTTACTCCATTAACTGTTATAGAACATTTTTTTACAATATACTTAGCTTCACGTGGATTAAGTTCTATTGCTAAATCGAAAAATCCGTTATTAGGACTTACATTACCGACTTTTCCAATTCCATCGACGTGACCTGCAACAATATGACCTCCGAATCTGCCATTTGCCGGCATAGCACGCTCAAGATTAACGGAAGAGCCCGGTTTTAATTCGTTTAGGGCTGTAACCATAAATGTTTCAGGAGAAACATCTGCAGTAAACGAATTAGCATTAATATTGGTTACGGTAAGACAAACCCCGTTGACAGCAATACTGTCACCATTTTTTGTATTTTCTAAGACCAATTTGCATTCTATGACGGCTTTCTTTTCCGAAATAGACAGGACTTTCCCGACTTCTTCTATAATTCCTGTAAACATATGCGTATTCTATCATATAAAGGAAAAAATGTATAGTGTTTTAGTACAAATGGTATCAGGCTTTATTTCTAATTATTAACAAAATTATCGGCGTTAAACGAGTCTTCATTGTTTAGCTTCAGTACTAACGTACTTTGCAAAAGCACTCCGCTCTCTGCCTCCTCTCGCTCGAGCCACAAAAGGTGATTCTCATCCTACCCCTAGCCGCTTCATAAAAAAAGACCCCCCATCCGGAGTCTTTTTAAACTGGGCAGGGGTGGATTCGAACCACCGTACACTCTCGTGAACAGATTTACAGTCTGTCGCCTTTAGCCACTCGGCCACCTACCCTTATTTAATTGTAAAAATTGCCTTTGACGGGATTTGAACCCGTGGCCTCTCCCTTACCAAGGGAGTGCGCTACCCCTGCGCCACAAAGG
>CALUVK010000134.1 GCA_944324205.1 Candidatus Gastranaerophilales bacterium
TTAGTAGAAGCTGCTCCTATCGCTGTAAAAGAAGGCGTTAAGAAAGATGAAGCAGAAGCTATCAAGAAACAGCTTGAAGCTGCTGGTGCTACTGTTGAAATCAAGTAGTTTTGTATAAAAAATATCCGACAAGGAAATTTCCTTGTCGGATATTTTTTTGTTTTTTAAACATTTAATGCAACTGGATGCTCAATAACCGTTCTTACATAATTATAATAATCGTTTTTGAAACCGTATTTTTCTATTTTTGCTAAAAGTTCATTTTTTGTTATAAAGCCTTGATTAAAAGCAATTTCTTCAAGACAGGCGATTTTAACCCCTTTGTTTAGTTCCATTGTTTGGACAAATAAACTTGCCTGAAGCATTGAATCATGAGTTCCGGTATCAAGCCAAGCAAACCCACGCCCTAGGATTTCTACATTTAATTCCCCCTGTTCAAGGTATATTTTATTTAGGTCTGTAATTTCAAGTTCTCCTCGAGCAGAAGGTTTCAATTTTTCTGCAAATTCGCAAACTCGGTTATCATAAAAATATAAACCGGTGACAGCATAATTAGATTTTGGATTAATAGGTTTTTCTTCTAATGATATTGCTTTATTATTTTTGTCAAATTCAACGACGCCAAATCTCTCTGGATCTTTTACTGTGTAACCAAAAACAGTTGCTCCTGAATGTTTTTTTAATGCGTTTTTCATAATTGTTGAAAAACCGTGTCCATGAAAAATATTATCACCTAAAATTAATGCAACATTATCATTTCCGATAAAATCTTTGCCAATTATGAAGGCATCAGCAATTCCTCTTTGAACATACTGGATTTTATACTGTAATTTTAAACCATATTGAGAACCATCTCCGAGGAGTTTTAAAAAATTATCATAATCAGTTTCGTTTGTAATGATAAGGATGTCTCGTATACCTGCCAGCATTAAAGTTGACAACGGATAATAAATCATTGGCTTGTCGTAAATTGGTAATAAAATCTTCGAAATGGGCTGCGATGCAGGATATAATCTAGTCCCTGCCCCACCTGCCAATACAATACCTTTCATTAAAAACTCCTTTTATTTAAATTCTTTTATTGACCTTTCTATACATTCACTCTGTGCTAAGCAAGACGGTGCTAGTTGTACGCCACTATTATTGTTAGGAGTTAATAATAAAACATATGGTACATATCGGCCGCCATATTTTCTCATTAATCTCATACCATATAGTGTTGAAGCATCAATCTTGACAAATGTGTATTGTCCTGCATATGTCTTTGATAATCTGTCATATTGAGGTGCAAATTTTTTACAATAGCTACATGTAGGTGTATATAAATACAAGAATACACGTTTCCCTTTAGAAAAAGCATCTTCTAACTCTCCTGCCATAATGGGAAGCATTCCTGCCATTAATAATAAAGTAAAAAAATATTTTTTTAGCATAACTTGATAGTATCATTTATATATTATATTTTCAATAGTTTGCAATAATTGTATACTGAAATCAGTAAATATCATACTCAAATCCGCTTCTGCCGGACACAGAAGCGGATTGCTCTCAAGGGTAAATGGAATACCGCTATTAAGAAACTTTTTTTATAACAAGAGTGTGAGATAATGGAATTCCTCCACTAACTGCAGGTTTATTTACAACGTTGCCGTTTACATACATAACAGTTGAACCGCCGCCGTCAAGATTCATTGCATTAATACATCCTAAATCTTTCATAAGATTTGCGAGTTCTATTAATGTTAATCCTATTGAAGCACCTTCTCTTCCGTCTGCTGTTAACATTATAAGATTATTATCTTTTGTATATCCAATTGCTGTTCTGGGGTTGCGGCCGCCTACAGATCCAAGTTTTTGTGCTGTCATATCAACAAAAACATCTCCGTTTTTTACCAAATACGGACCTCCGCTTATTATATGATTTACATTTTTCCATTCAGGATTAATATTTAAATCTAATTCAAATCTCTTTGCTTTAATAAAAGGTTTTAAATTCTTTTGAGAACCGACAATTACGAATCCGTTTGGAGGAATCTGACTCCGACCGTATGAAACACGGATAAGCTTCCCGTCCTCAATAATTAACTGCATACCATATTTCGGACAAGGCGGAGAAAATTTACCCCAATCCGGCGTATAAACGATTGTATGCACTGACAGCATTCTAGGTTGATTGACATTATCAATTTTAATCCCTCCTATGTTGGTTTCTATCTTTGCATTTAACTGAACTCTTGTCATATCAAATCCGTTATCAAAAATTCCCATAGCCACTCTGTCATAAATTGGTCCCGTATAAAGCTTTTTGTTTATCATTAAAGTTCCTAAAGGGACTCCGGTCTGGGGCTTAAAATAACCTCCGTTGATTGCGACAATTGCATTTTCCCGATTAGCTATTGTAGAAATTTTTGATTTATTCGCCAATGTCTCTGATGCAATCGACGGTTCTATAACTAATTTGTTATTTACACCCCGTGACAGTTCAACTATGTTTATTCGAACGGGTCTGTTTTTGTAATATTTAATCATTCTGACATGTTTAACACCTCTTTCAACATTTACAACTTCTGCATTTGCATATTTTTCTGAAATGCTTTGTTCAAATATAGATTCCCGATTATTTTTCCTTTCATTTATATAATTTATACTTGTAGCTGGAATGCTTGCGATTTTTTCTGTACCGACATCTTTAGCAGAAATCAATAAATTCTGCGACAATAAAAGACATAGTGCTATACCTATCCCGGCAGCGCTGGTTGCCGTCTTTTCAAATTGGGGTCTATGTACAATTACTGTCGTATCCATTGCTCTCACCTATTGAATTAAGTAACAGATACCTTTTTTATTAAGGAGTGGTGTGGGGCTATAACACTCCGGGGGTAAACTACATTAGGATAGCAGCATCAAATTCAATAATTATGCTTCCCTACTAGGACAATAAATAAGCATTGAATTCTTTTGGGTATTTACCCCCTGTTTAGTTTTCACATTCGAAATTTTTTATTTCGAATTACGCTTTAAGGTTTTATTATTACCTCTACTATTATTATATCATACACTTAATCTGTTCTCAAGAGGGTTGTGATTCAAAAATAGTAATACTTTGGAATGATTTTTTAAATAGTTCAAAATACACTTAATATTTTTTAATTAACTTTTGTAATAATTTATAAAGTTATAAATAATAACTTGGACGCTCGAAAAAATTTTTATTATATGAATATGAAGAAATCATTTGATTGCATTTTTGCTTGAAGATATAGGTTTATACACAAATTAAATAAATTTAAAAATCCCTGCTTGTATTATTCTATTGAGTTGTATATAATACACTTGTAGTGTTTATAAAAATGAGACTTAAAAGGAGAGACTTATGTTGAAAAAGTTTATGGGGTTAAAGTCATTGTTTTCACTACTTTTTGCAATGATTTTAACAGCTCCGGCATTTGCCGGAGAAGCATCTCTTGTAGTCCCAAACATTAAGGCAGAAAGTCCTTTGAGCTATAATCTTTTGCTCATTGGTTTAGGCGTTTCTGTTGTTGGTGTAATCTTCGGGCTTATAGAGTTCTTGCGAGTTAAGAAGGTAGAAGTACATGAAGCTATGGCTAATGTAGGTAACACGATTTTTGAAACCTGCAAAACTTATCTTATTCAGCAAGGTAAATTTTTACTTGCTTTAGAAATATTGATTGGTTTGTGTATTGCGTTTTATTTCTGGTACTTACAGAGCATGCCGTTAAAATCTGTATTAATTATTTTAGGATGGTCAGTTCTTGGTATTTTGGGTTCTTATCTGGTTGCATGGTTTGGTATCAGAATGAACACTTTAGCAAACTCAAGAACTGCATTTACTGCTCTTAAAGGCAATCCTTTAAATATTTTAAACATACCGCTTCAAGCCGGTATGAGTATTGGTGTATTACTTGTATCAATCGAACTTATCATGATGCTTGTAATTCTTTTATTTGTTCCGGGTCACTTGGCTGGTGCATGCTTTATCGGTTTTGCAATCGGTGAATCATTAGGCGCATCTGCTCTTCGTGTAGCCGGCGGTATCTTTACTAAGATTGCTGATATCGGTTCTGACTTGATGAAAATTCAGTTTGGTATCAAAGAAGATGATCCGCGTAACCCCGGTGTTATTGCTGACTGTACAGGTGATAACGCAGGCGATTCAATCGGACCTACAGCTGACGGTTTTGAAACTTATGGTGTAACAGGTGTTGCTCTTGTAAGCTTTATTCTGTTAGGCGTATTTAAAGACTTCCAGGTTCAATTATTGGCTTGGATTTTCACAATGAGATTCTTGATGATTATTACATCTGTTGTTGCATACTGGATTAACGGTGTAGTAACAAGAGTTTTTGCTGCAAATGCAAAGAAATTTGACTTTGAAGCTCCGCTTACAAGTCTTGTTTGGATTACTTCAATCTTGTCAATTCTTATGACATTCGGAGTAAGCAACTACTTATTAAAAGATATGGGCTCTAACCTCTGGTTAGTTCTTTCAATAATCATTTCCTGCGGTACATTAGGCGCAGCTTTGATTCCTGAAGCAACCAAGGTATTTACAAGTCCTAAAGCAAAACACACTCACGAAGTTGTTACGGCTTCTAAAGAAGGCGGCGCTTCACTTACAATCCTTTCCGGTATTGTTGCAGGTAACTTCTCAGCATTCTGGATTGGTTCAATTGTCGTATTATTAATGGGTTTAGCATATTTTGCAAGTTTACAGATTCCGACCGATGTAATGATTTATCCGTCAGTATTTGCGTTCGGTTTAGTAGCATTCGGTTTCTTAGGTATGGGCCCTGTAACAATCGCTGTAGACAGCTACGGTCCTGTTACTGATAATGCTCAATCAGTTTATGAATTATCATTAATCGAAGAAATTCCGAATGTTGGAGAAGAAATCGA
>CALUVK010000135.1 GCA_944324205.1 Candidatus Gastranaerophilales bacterium
TGAGAAATCATTTCGATTAAAAGCTTTTCAGTCTCAATCTTAGATACCTGAACATTGCCGTGCGGGTCGCGGTCTGCAAGTAATTGACCTTTGATAAGCGCAGGAAGCGAATTGTAAACTTTAGCATTGTCATCAGAAAGTCTGTTTTCTACAATAGCAAATTTTTCTCTGATAGTAGATGCGTTTACAAAATCAGTATCGTTTTCAAGTTCTGCCATAATATCATTCAAGTTGGCAATCATTGATTTCATTTCCGGTATAAATTCAATTAACCCTTCCGGAACAACCGCAATACCAAAATTCTTACCCATATCAGCACGTTTTACAATGATATCAACCATATAATCAATGATTGAAGCAAGCGACATTTTCTTTGTTTCAACTTCTTCGGAAATCAAAGTAATGTTTGGCTGTGTTTGTAAAGCAGCTTCTAATGCTACGTGAGAAGCGCTTCTTCCCATAATCTTAACAAAGTGCCAGTATTTCTTAGCGGAATTTGCGTCACGTTCAATGTTTCCGATAAGTTCCGCATAAGTTTTTGTTGCAGTATCAAATCCGAATGAGATTTCGATTTGTTCGTTCTTTAAATCGCCGTCAATAGTCTTAGGACATCCGATAACCTGAATTCCTGCATTATTTTTAACAAACCATTCTGCAAGAAGTGCTGCGTTTGTATTAGAATCGTCGCCGCCTATTATTACAACAGCAGAAATGTTTAATTTTTTGCAAACTTCTAAAGCATTCTGGAACTGGTCTTCTGTTTCAAGTTTAGTTCTGCCTGAACCTATAATATCAAATCCGCCTGTGTTTCTATAGTCATTGATAAAATCGTCATTAAATTCTAAATACTTTCCGTCAATGATACCTGCAGGACCGCCTAAGAAACCGTATAAATTATTATTGGGATTAGCTTGTTTCAGTGCATCATATAATCCTGCAATAACATTGTGTCCACCGGGAGCTTGGCCGCCTGATAGAATAACACCGACATTTCTTTGCGGGCTGTTAACTGATTCCGTTGAAGTCTGGAATGTTACAGTCGGTTTACCGTAAGTATTTTTAAATAAGTTTTTAATTTCTTCTTTATCTGCAACAGCTTCTGTAGCAGAACCTTCCTGCGCAATAAGATGATTAATACCATTTGCCAGAGAATAAGGTAATTTCGGCTGGTATTTCAATCTTTCAATTTGTAATGGTGATAGATTTGTCATAAAAAGCTTCCTTTCCTTTCTTTTTATTAAATTATACATTAAAAAGAATAAAAATACATAAAACATGCGTTTTTGACTCAATTATTGACAAAAAGAGGATAAAGAGATAGAATCAGCTTATAAAAAGTGTTTATTAACAAAGTTTAAGGGTGTGTGTAATGAAAATCCAGAATAGTTTTTTAGCAGGGCGTTATTGCGCAAATATTAATTTTGACGGAACTCCTCAAAGATTATATGGCGGTTGGATAAAAAATTATCAGGATGCGTTGGAAGTCTGGGAAAATTTAAGATATGCAAAATATTTAGATGCCCATCAAAATAGTTATTATGATAAATCCATAAGAGCTGATAATTATTCATTTTTAGATAAATTAACTTCTTATTCGGATAAGGCGGGGTTTATTGAAAAATTCTGTAGTTTTACAGGTTTCCCCAACTTGAGAACAATCAGCAATAAAATAGATTCTACATTTAAGGCATGTATAAATAGAATTTCTAAGGAGTTGACTGTTAGCAATCGGTCCAATGAATACAATATTATTGATAGCGGATACGATCCCACCTGTTCTCTCGGTTTAAGAAAGGCATTCCCCGGTAGTGACCTTGATAAGGGATATATAATTCTAGAAGGCAGTTCTTTAGCATCTGAAAAAGCTGAAGAAGTAATCATAAATAATTTTAAAGGGAAGTTATGGGATGATTTAGATCAGAGAATTGTCAGTCTTAACCATCCGGATACTTATCCAAGTGTTTATACTAAGAAACAGATAAGTAATATGTTAGATAAATTGGATAAGAAAGCTCAAGAAGTGGAAGCAAATTTAAATTTTAAAAATGCGGTTGGAACTACAGCTGCGTTAACTCTTGCAACATTACTCGGCCCTATAGCAATAATAGGAGGCTCTGCTATTGCTGGATTATTGCTAAGCAGACATTTTGCAAAGGCAGCTGTTACTACAGACCCTTATGTTGCAGGTAAATTTAATAGAAAAATTGCAGAAAAGATTATTGGCTCAAAAGATAGAGAGGACGCTAAAAATTTTGCATTTTTTATTGAAACAGTAATGGCAAATTTCAAAAGAAACTCTTGTGGGAAAAACGATAGCATCTTTTCTATAATAAATAATTCGCCTTTTGCAAAGAATTCTAATGTTACACAGGTAGAAGCCTGGCAGCATAAAATTGATGGCGGGTATATGAAATCAAAACTCCGCAATCGAATAAAGCTGGAGTCAGATTTCTATTCAATGTCGACTGATACAAAATATGATTTAGTAAAAGATGTTATAAAATATGGAACGGATGATCAGAGTAGCAGATTTTCACAATATTTTAAAAATGATGATGACATTGCAAATCGTTATGACAAGTTATTAGAGAGTCTCAAATAAAGGACAAAATCGTGAATAGTCTCAAAATATTATCACAAAATTTATATCAACCAATTTTTTTCAAACAAAAAAATATTCCGCCTGAAGATAAAAAGCCAATAAATAAAACTTATTTGGCGGAAGTTTCTGTAGTTGGTTTGACAGCTTTAGGGGTTCTCGGGTATAGAAACTATGCAAACCGCTATAAAATAAAACTTGCTGCTGATTTATCAAAAGAACTCGGACAAAAAATTTCAACAAAAAAACTTAAATCTATAATGACAAATTCTGTTCTTATAAGAGAGTTATCAAAATTGAAAGAAGAAAATTTTGCAGCAACAAAAGAAAATATTAAAAATGGAACTTTTTTAGCAGATCTCCACTCACATTCGAATTTTTCAGACGGAAAAGCAAGTATTGAAACTATTCTTAATGAGGCATCTGAATATGGAAATAAATTAAATAAAATTAATGGTAAAAAGTTTATATTTGCGATTTCGGACCATGATGGAGTCGATGGGGTAAAAGAAGCTCTAAAAATTATTGTAAAAAATCCGGAAAAATTTAAAAATGTAAGGTTCGTTCCGGCAGCCGAGCTCAGCTTTGTTTTTCCATGTCAGAAGAATAGCGAAAGATTTAGAAAATTTGGTTCAGATGTTCAAATGCCGGAAATGCTTGTGTATAATATAAATCCTTTTTCCAAAACAACTGAGGAGTTTTTCGAAAGCATTTATAATTCCAGACAAAAGCAAATCTCTAAAGCAGTGAATGAATGTAATTTTTATTATCATAATTCTAATTTCTCTTCTTTAGAGTTTGATAAATTCTTTACACCTCCGGGGAAAAAACCCTGTTTTCTCAATCAGCATTGGAGGGTTTGGAATTATATCCACACAAAATCAAGGGTTGTTAATATGGCAAAAGAGCAAAATATTGAACCAAAAGTTTTATATGAAAAAATTGTTAATGACTTGAAACAAGAAAAAAAATATATGACTCCGTATGAACTGGATGAATATATAAAACGTAACAATATACAAACAGATAGTAAAATAATTGATGAAAATTTAAAATCAATAATCATAAAAGAAATTTTTCCTAAAAAGATAAATGAAAATGAGCTTGAGAAGGAATATGAAAAAGATTTTAAAGATATAGTAAGTTATGCAAAAAAAGAAAATGCTATTTTATGTTTTGCTCATCCCGGTTTTACTATGCAAAATTTTACAAAGGAAAATTGTTTATCCGGCATGCAAAAGTTAATTAAAGAAAGTAAAGGTAGGATAAAGTTTGCTGAAAAATATCATCAAGCTTATCCTTTGGGTAAAGAAATTATGGAGGGCGAGCTAAGAGAATATAATGAAATTCTTGACAAGCTTAAATTAATTAATATAGGTGGACGCGATAATCATAAAAATGAGTTTATCAAATCAGACTAATATCCGTTCAAGAATAGTAAGCTAGCCCAGATTACAATAATCCCGGACATTACTCCCGTTATTGCATAATGCCAGTCCCCGTATTCGTGAGAAAGCGGAAGCAGTGTATCAAAAGAAATGTAAATCATAATTCCGACAACTGCAGCCATAAAAAATCCCACAAAGACTTGCGGCAAGAACCAGTGCAAAAGCCCTAAGCCGATTAATGCTCCAATAGGTTCAGTCATCCCTGTCCAGAAAGAATACCATATAGCCATCCGCTTTTTGCCTGTTGCATGATATATTGGAAGAGCAACCGCAATTCCTTCCGGAATATTATGCAGTGCAATTGCAAGAGCGACAGTAATCCCGATTGCAATATCCTGTGATGAAACAAGAAATGTCCCCAAACCTTCCGGAAAATTATGAACAGCAATTGCTATTGCAGTTAACAGTCCGGCTCGTTTAATTCTATGTGCTCTTTTAGGCTCATCCGAACCTTCAATCAAATCTCCTTCGACGTGGTCAGGAAGAAATGTATCAATAAGCTTAGAAATAATTACTCCGGCAATAAATCCGCCAAACATAATCCAGTGATAATCAACGGGATAATATTCTTTTAAAAGTCCTTCCGCCGTAGACAGGATTTCTGTAAATGAAACAAATATCATAACTCCTGCAGAAAAACCTAAGCCCAGAGATAAGACTTTCAAATTATTTTTCTTTACTAAAAAAGTAATAAAACCGCCGATAACTGTTGCAAAACCAGCTAAAACTGTCATAAGCAGGGGGATTTTCCAATTTTCAATCATAGTACAACCTCATATATAGGAATAATATCACAAATAATAAAAATAAGTAAAAAAAAAAAAAAAATCAGCAGGTAATATAAAAAATGTGG
>CALUVK010000136.1 GCA_944324205.1 Candidatus Gastranaerophilales bacterium
GTATTCGTTAGGATCTCGATGAGCAAGCCCGACGCCGTCTTGTCCGAGGGAAATCTTATTTCCGCCTCCGTCTGAGACATATCCTTGCTTATCCTACACCAACTTCTCTCGGTACAAATCCTGGTTTTTCACGGTATCCTGCACTATTAACTCCACCGGAAACACCCATTAATCCTGTATAGCCTCTATTATCAGTATAAGCTACCTGATACCCTGATTCAGGGTCTGCCACATACTGCGTCCTCCTGAAAGCACCAGCACCTTCTGGCTGATTTACCGGGACGGCACCAGGTCGTACAGTAAGTCTGCCAAAGGGCACACTTTTGCCTTGTGCATATTGACCATATTGATAATTTTGTTCTAATCCTGGTACGCCCATAATTCTGTCCTCTTTTATTGTATATATATAATAACGCTTTAGAATTTCAAAAATTGCTTTATTTATTAAAAAAATTTACAAAAGTTAACATGTAATCTATAATTAAATTATGAAAACAATAGGAATAATTGCGCCATCCGGTGCTATAGAAGAAGAAACACTTAAGCGGGCCGTAACTTTTTTTGAAACTCAAGGGTTGAAGGTTAAGCTTGCTAAAAATATTCTCGACAAAAACAGATATCTCGCCGGAAATGACGAAGATAAAATTGAAGAACTGCATAAATTCTTTCAGGATAATGATATTGATCTAATAATGTGCGCAAGAGGCGGGTATGGCGCAATTAGACTTATAAATAAAATTGATTACGATGTGATTAAAAAGCATCCGAAACCTTTTACAGGTTTTTCGGATGTTACGGCACTTCTTTTAATGATTTATAAAAAAACAGGCATGGTGACTTATCACGGGCCGATGGCTTGTTCTGACTTTGGGGAAATTGAAAAACCCTTCCCCCTTTCCCCCTCCCACAAGGGGCGGGGGAAAAGTTCGTTTACTTTTGCGAACTTTTTAGATGCAGTTAACGGAAATAAATTAAAGTTTGAAGGTAAAAAAGTATACAAGCAGGGCAACGCAGAAGGTATTATCTGGGGCGGCAATCTCGCAACAGTAGTTTCTCTGTGCGGATTAGATTTTATTCCCGATGAAGATTTTATATTCTTTACAGAGGATTTGAACGAACCTGTTTATAAGATAGACAGAATGTTCCAGCAGTTGGTAAATATTAATAAATTCAGGGAAAAATGTAAGGGAATAGTCTTAGGCGATTTTTTGGATGTTGATAACACTGCTTGGCTTGAAGAATACTTTACTGAATTAACAGACAGATTAAACATTCCTGTAACGAGCGGGTTTAAAATTACACACAATCAAAAGAAAATAACAATTCCTATCGGCAGATCTGCAATACTTGATAACTTTCGATTAATAATTTAATACTCTTGAATAATACTAACAAATTCTCGAGCAAGTTTTTCACTCCACTTTTGATTGCTTTCCTGTTTTATCACATTTAAAGCTTCTTCTTTGGATTTTGCATCTCTATACGGCCTTTTTTCTATAAGTGCAAAATAAGAATCAATTATTAAAATAATTTGAGATTCAATCGGTATATCATTGCCTGAAATTTGAGCGGGATAACCTTTACCATCCCAGTTTTCATGGTGTTTTTCGATTATAGGAATAATATCTACAATATTTGATATTGGTTTAAGAATTTCACGTGCAGCTATTAAAGGATGCTGCTTTATAGAATTTCTATCTTCATCAGATAATGGTTCCTTTTTTCTTAAAAGTTCTTTGGGAAGCATAGTATTGCCAATATCATATAATAGAATTGCAATTTTTAGCCTATCAATCGAATTCTTAGGTAAATCAAACCGTTTTGCAAGAAGTGAAGCTATCTGCACTTTCTGCTTTACACTACCACTTTCATGATCCGGATTGTAAGAAGAGACCAGTGCATCTGCAACTTGATACAATTTTTCGTTATTAATATTCATTTCTTGCAGTTTTTGAGTTAATAAATTAGAAGTATTTTCGTCAACCGGAATTCTATGTTTTGTCAAAATATCAATAAAAGTATTAATTGCAACTTCCTGCCAGGATGTTTCACGAGCTGGTTTTGCAAGTGTTACCCGGTTTCTTCCCCCTCTTTTTGACTCATACATGGCTTGATCCGTAATTTCCAAAAGTTCATCAATATCATCAGAATGCTCCGGAAACGTTGCCACCCCAAGACTTGCTGTAATATGACCTATCTTTTCCAGTTCAACAGCTTCAATAGCTTTTCTTATACGTTCCGCAGCAATGCAACCACCTTCAGAATCAACACCGGGAAGAATTATATTAAATTCTTCTCCCCCCATTCTTGCTGCAATATCTATAGAACGTGCATTATTTTTCAGGACTTCTGCAATTGCTTTTATTGCCATATCACCATAGTTATGACCGTATTTATCATTAATCATTTTTAAATGATCTAAATCCAACCCAATTACTGTGAATTTTTGGTTTTGTCTTATTGCACGTAAAGCTTCTTTTTTTATAAATTCTTCAAAATATCGTCTATTGTACAAAGCTGTCATACCATCAGTAATCGCCTGTTCTTTTACTGCCTGAAATAAATCAGCAATTGTAATCGCAAGCTCAATCTGTTTTGCAAAAAGATTTAAAAAATTTAACTCACTGTCACTTACAGTTTCTCTTGAAGAAAATACTAATAAAGACCCGAAATGTGCCTGTTTTGATTTTAAAGGCACAAGTATATAAGATTGCATACCTGCATCTTTAATAAAATCCTTGACTTTAATCTCATCAAGCTGAGGAATAAAACCACATATTAGCTTTGATAATTCCTTTGATTGATAAATTTGGTTATTATTAATAGCATTTTTTAAATCTACAAAATCAGGAAAATTCATCCGGTAATCAGAAACATCACAATTAAAATATTTTTTAAATTTTAAATCAAAATCCGCCCTGGAAGACGCAACAATTTGCAAATAATCACCTTGATTATCTGACTTTTGATTAACAATAAAGCTATATAAATAACCGAGTTCACCCTGAAGGCTATTCACTATTGCATTCAAAACACTTGATAAAGGCTTTGAAGAGTTCATCATATCCCAGATATGTTGTAATGTAAGTATTTGTTTATTTGCCCGATCAAGTTCTTTAGTACGTTGTGCGATTTCTTCTTCAAGCTTCGCATTTCTTTCATATACTTCTAACAAAGATAGTTGACCGGAATACACCGTAGATTCTACTTTGTCAAGCCGGTTTTTAAATTTCTTTATATTATCAAAAAAACCCACAAGTGCTATCCTTTAACTCTAAATTACATTCTAAGTATAACATATTATGCCAAAAAATAAACCTCCTTGACGGGAATTGAACCCATGACCTCGGGCTTCGGAGACCCGCGCTCTATCCTACTGAGCTACAAGGAGACATCTTTCATTTTAGCACGTAGAAAATTATTTTTGAACTTCTTAATTTTATTAGCAAATTTTTTATTTATAGGTTTTCTAATTTATATCGGAGGTAATATGAAAATATTTGCTCTTAATAATTATAACTATAAATCATATATAAATTTTAAAAGCTCTTTTGCACAAGAAGAACGTGATATTGAAAACCAAAAAAGAGAACTTGATAATGAAACAAATAAAATAAAAGACGAAAAACGAGAACTCAACAATGAACTAGCGCAAATAAAAAATCAAGTTCGTGAACTGGATATGGATCTTCAAGATATTAAAAACCAAAAAAAAGAACTAGATAACGAATTGAGTAAGATTCGAAAATCTTAAATAAATTACATATCAAGCCCTAAATCCAATGTAGGAGCTTTTGCTACAATCGCGCTGGATGAAATAATGTCAACACCTGTAGAAGCAATTTTACGAACTGTTTCAATACTTACATTACCACTTGCTTCTACTATAGCTGCACCATTTATCAAATTTACTCCCTTTTGCATAGTTTCTATATCCATATTATCAAGCATTATAATATCTACTCCACAAGATAAAGCTTCTTGTACTTGTTCCAATGTATCACACTCAACTTCTATCTTATGAGCATGTGAAATATTTCTCCTTAATTTCATAACAGCATCTGTTAGTGAACCTGCAAATTTTATATGATTATCCTTTATCATAGCGCAATCCGATAAATTAAATCTATGTAAACTCCCTCCACCCATTTTTACAGAATACTTCTCAAAAGCTCTAAAACCAGGTGTTGTTTTTCTCGTATCTACAATCTTTGCCTTATATTCACCTATTGCCTTTTGATATTTATTTGTCTCTGTTGCAATTCCACTCATTCGTTGCACATAATTTAATGCGGTGCGTTCCCCCATTAAGATGTACCTGGCTGGACCACTTATATCTGCAATTTTATCACCTTTTTTTATCACGTCTCCATCTTGAAAATAGAATTTTATACTTATATCTTGTGACAAAATCTTAAAAACGGTTTCAAACACATCCCTGCCACAAAAAATAC
Source organism: Candidatus Gastranaerophilales bacterium (assembly GCA_944324205.1). Lineage (GTDB taxonomy): Bacteria > Cyanobacteriota > Vampirovibrionia > Gastranaerophilales > Gastranaerophilaceae > CAG-196. The sequence goes on from CALUVK010000136.1 coordinate 4,455, forward strand.
CATCAACACGCGTATTTAAAGAGCTAACTAATGTATCATTTTCATCTGTTAAATAATCCGTCGTTATGTCGCCAAAACCAATATCTTCATTCAGTGCTTGTTTTACATGGTTTTCTATAAAAAATTTATTTAACATAAACTAACTCCTTCTCTGAGTTTTTTATAATATTAGAGTGTTTTGAAATATTATCTGTTTGCGGGTAATCAGCTCTACAGTGTGCCCCTCTAGATTCTCTGCGTGATAAAGCACTTTCAATAACTAAAAGAGATACTGTAAGCATATTCCTATACTCATACTCTTCCTTATTTAAGCACTTTCTTGTACGCTTAAATTCGTCCTTTAATAATTTTATTTGCATTTCTGCCTGTTTCAATTTCAACTCTGTTCTAATTATCCCAAAATTATTCCACATACTATCTCT
>CALUVK010000137.1 GCA_944324205.1 Candidatus Gastranaerophilales bacterium
GGGGTACCATTTAAAAGATTATTTATTTTGGAATTAGGATATAGCCGGTCTTATGACCGGTTCTTTTTATGTTTTTTTGAATATTGCAAAAGGTAGCAAATTTTTTTTTTATGAATTTTAAATAAGAAAAAGGAGTTTATAAATGTCAATTTTATCTGTAAATTTATCTAAGATACCTTATCCTGATGTAAAAAACGCAAAAATAGTCGGTGAATTTCATAATTATCTTATAAATAATGGTGCTTTAAGTGTTGCACATAGAGGGTTAAGAACAGAAAATGTTAACAGTTGTACTGCGGGTGCTTTGTTCGGAAATGGTAAAAATTTCTTATTTCATGCAGCACCAGAATTGCAGCCTTTGCATAATATAAAAAATGAGTTGGAAAAATTTGTAGAAAAGCTTCGCCAGAATGGTGAAGAGATAAAAGGTTTTATATGTGGCGGCTGGGCGCTTGATAATAATGATATGGAAACAGTAAAAAGTTTTGATTTATATAATACAATAGCAAACGTTCTAGATGATTTAGGGGTAAAATTTACTATGATTTGTGGTAAAGAAAAAAATGCTCCAATGGACAATATATACGCAACAGGAAATAATTTGACTATGTGGAACTCGGATTTCAAAAAGATTTTAGAAAACAAATATTTGTCCAAAGATGAAATCATAGAAGCTTTGGAACAAAACTATGAATTTGTTGAAAGTAATGCAGGGCAAGAATTGAAAGTTATTGATAAGTTTATGTAAAAATTACAATTTAACTTTTACAAACTCTAGAATAATTTTCATCATAAAAAGTTTCAAACTCATCATTTAATATAGCTTGCCGAGCTTTTTTCGCAAAGTCTATCAGGAATTTTATATTATGAATAGACATTAAAGCTTGCCCAGTTCCTTCTCCGCATTTATAAAGATGTCTTATGTATGCTCTAGTATGGTTTTTGCAAGTATAACAATCGCAATTTGTATCTAAAGGTCGTGGATCGTCCAAGAACTGCGCATTTTTAATTTGTTTTTTACCTTCTGATGTAAAGAAAGATCCGTGTCTCGCATTTCTTGTAGGAAGTACACAGTCAAACATATCAACCCCGCGCTTAATTCCGTCCAATAAATCCTCCGGAGTTCCAACCCCCATAAGATAACGCGGTTTATTTTGAGGTAACAGTGGTGCTGTAAGCCCAACAAAATGATTCATAGTTTCTTTATCCTCACCGACGCTCAACCCGCCTATAGCGTAGCCCGGTGCATCAAATGAGGATACAAAAGCCGCGCTTTCTTTTCTTAAATCATCGAAAAACGCTCCCTGACAAATCGGGAAAAGAGCTTGATTTGTTGTGGTTTTTGCTTTCATGCACCTTTCAAGCCACCTGTGAGTCCGCTCCATAGCCTCTTTTGCAGTTTTATAATCACAAGGAAACGGTGCACACCAATCAAATGCCATAATAATATCTGCCCCTATTGCCTGTTGAATTTCCATAGATATTTCGGGACTTATAAAATGTTTTTTGCCGTCTTTCGGGTCTCTGAATTCAACCCCTTCTTCCGAGATTTTTCTAAGATGCGCAAGAGAAAATACCTGAAACCCGCCGGAATCAGTCAAAACTGGTTTCTGCCAGTTCATCCACCCGTGAATACCTCCAAATTTTTCAATAAGCTTATGTCCTGCACGCAGATAAAGATGATAAGAATTAGCCAAAATAATCTGTGCACCTGTATTATACAGATTGTTATTTGTTACAAGCTTTACCGTAGAATTAGTTCCGACCGGCATAAATATCGGCGTTTCAATATCCCCGTGCGGAGTGTGCAAAATACCGGCACGTGCACCGGTATTTTTATCTATATGAATTAAGTCGTAACTAAAATTTGACATAATTTATTGGTTTAGGAGTTGAGAAGTTTAGTAGTTTAGAAGAAGTTAAAAATTATATATATTTATGAGCGTTAGCGAATTTAAATTCTTCTAAACCTCTAAACTCCTAAACTTCTCAACCAACTCCCTCTACCCTTGAAACCTTTCTTCATTATATGTAATCATCTCAAGCATAGACTGCCAGTTATCATAAATTTCTTCAGGCTTAAAGTAAAGATTAATTTCTCTTTGAGCGCTGCTAGGGGAGTCGGAAGCGTGGATTACGTTATATTCCATCACCTGCGCAAAATCAGCTCTTATAGTTCCAACGTCTGCATTCATTGGGTTTGTGGCACCTACAATATGACGGACACTTTCTATGGCTTCATATCCTTCAATAACCATTGCTACGATAGGTCCACTTGTTATATAGTGAACAAGTCTGTTATAAAAAGACTTTCCCTGGTGTTCTTCGTAATGTTTTGCAGCTAAATCAGGTGTTACTTGCAATAACTTCATTGCAACAATCTTAAAGCCTTTGTTTTCAAATCTTTCAATAATTTTTCCGATAATACCTCTTTTTACACCATCCGGCTTAATTGCTACAAATGTTCTTTCTTCTGTTTTCATAACCTCTCCTAAAATGTCTCTACAGGCGAAATAGCACCTGCCTGCTTTTTATTAGAGCATGAAAATTACGAAATGTAAAGATTTTTAAAACTTATAGCAAAAAATACTATCAGCGTGTTTAATATAATCAAAGAAGGTTTAAATTTTATGTCAATGTTCGGAGATTATAAAGCTTATAAACATTATGCACCAGCCTATGCTAGCTGGAAACAGGAACGTGACATAATGGAGGCAAAGCGGTTAGAGTATTTAAAACTGCATCCGGAAGAATTTAATTCCGAAGATGTTCAGCGTGGCAAAACCCTTCTAAGAGCAATTGACATTATGGATGAATATTCGCAAAAAAGAGCTCAGGATATGGAAATAGCTGCAGGTACAGGAGCTGAAACTGCAATTTCGCTGTCTCAAGTTGCTGGAGCTGCATTAGGATATTCTTCCTCAAGATTAAAATCCGTTCAAAGTTTTATGGATAAAGTTGCTAGAAGATTTAAGTTTAATAAAAGTATTGCAGAACAATTAATTCCAACAATTGCGGGTTTAATCGTAGGTATAATAGCTTCTTTCCCTGTGCAGGCCTGGGTTGCCAGAGTTCAGGTCTCGGCATCACGCAAAGGACGTTTTGAGGCTATGCGCAAGGATTTAAATAATCCGAATGGTTTTGCAATTTTAACTCCGGAACAAATTCAAACAGCAGAAAAAAGAATGCAATCTCTGCCGCAGGAAAAAATTAGCCGTTCGAAAAAAATAAAAGCACAGTTAACAGGTGGATTTAATTCCTGGAAAGATATGACAATAGATAGCAAAGAATATAAAGCGCAGAGAAAACAATTCGAGGCTCAGCTTGCTGATATTCAGGCTCATTTAAATGATAAAATGACTCCAAATGAAATTGAAAATGCTAAAAAAGACCAGCAATTATTAACTAAGCTCGTTGAAAAAATTGATATCGCATCTCAGGATTATGCAGAAAATGCAGAATTGGCAGTCGGGATTTTAACTACTGGAATGCTTGCAGGCGGTTATTTAGTCGGTGCAATTGTTAAGAAAATTCTTTCGTTGTTTAAAGTAAAATCAGCAGATAAAGCCGGAAAGATAACTCAAATCGTATCATTGCTTGCCAGTGTAATAGCTTCCGGCTTCGGGTCTTATGTTGCAAAAGATGCTTCAAGAGTGGGAAGATTTAAAATAAAACAAGAGCTTGCTAAAAATCCAGAAACTCTTGTATATATTGATGATGCCAAGCTAGAAAATATCGATAACATAAAAATAGAACAGTCTAAAAAAGGTATGTTTGCTTTCCTAAAAGAGGCATGGAAAAATCAAAAAGAATACAAAAAATATAAAGAAACAACAGCACCTATAGAAAAAAGATTTTATCAGGCTGTAGAGACTCTAAAATTAACACCTGAACAGTTAAAAGATGCTAAAAGACTACAAAAAAATACATTTATGACATTTAATAAAGTGGATGAAAAATCACAGAAGTATTCTGAAAATGTAGAAGCTCTTGGACAATCCGTAGGTTATATAATTGGTTCTATATGTATTTTAGCATCCATGGGGTTGATGTTTTTACTTAGTAAAAAAAGTAAAAATAATAATCAACTGGAAAGTATTCTAAATGGTGTCGGGTCTGCTATTATCTCATTTCTTCCGGCAGTTGCGTTTAATATTTATTTAACTAAAGAACAGAAAAAAGCTTCACGCGTTGCAGATATGCTTGCAATTAATGAACTCGCTGATTACAGACAGTTTAGGGGATAATAAAAAAGTTCTGTTTTATAAATTTACAAAACAGAACTTTTTTTTGATTTTTAACCGTAATTATTTATTAAAATATCTTGCAAGCAAGCCATCAAAACCTCGTCCATGACGTGCTTCATCTTTTGCCATTTCATGTACTGTATCATGAATAGCATCTAAGCCTAATGCTTTTGCTTTTTTTGCAATTTCCATCTTACCACTGCAAGCTCCAAATTCTGCTTCTGCACGTAATTCAAGGTTTTTCTTTGTAGATGCTGTAACAACTTCACCCAATAATTCTGCAAATCTTGATGCATGGTCAGCTTCTTCAAAAGCATATCTTTTAAAAGCTTCTGCAATTTCAGGATAGCCTTCTCTGTCAGCTTGTCTTGCCATTGCTATATACATGCCTACTTCTGTACATTCTCCCATAAAGTTTGCTCTTAGGCCTTCTAGAATTTCAGCATCAACGTCTTTTGCAACACCAATTCTGTGTTCATCTGCATAATTTTTTTCACCTTCTGCCATTAATACAAAAGCTTCTTTTCCAGCTCCGCAAACCGGACATTTTTCAGGAGCTTCACCTTCAGCTGTATAACCGCATACTTTACATACATATTTTGCCATAATTTAAATCCTTTCTTTTTT
>CALUVK010000138.1 GCA_944324205.1 Candidatus Gastranaerophilales bacterium
ATAAGTCTTGCTGGAGGGATTTATGCTGGTTGCCTGGGGCTGGCGGGGCTTCTAGCTTCACGAGGTAAAAACTCAAAAATTTTGCAAAAAACTTCAGAGTTTATTGTTGCTCCAGGGAATAAATTATTTAAAAACTCTCCTAAAGTCAAGGACTTTGTAAACAAATATTTCTGTATGGATTTTTCTTCTCAGGAAGGGAAATTATGTCTTAGTAAAGGACAATTAACTACTTGTGTTCTAGTTGGTTCAATGGGATATTTTGGAGCATCTGCAGATAGAGGCACAGAAAATTTTAAGGAAACTGCAACTAGATTACCCATAGTGGGATTTTATGTGATTACAGGTAGCGATTTGGTTGAACGTGGTTTTACTAAAATCTTGTATAAAATGGGAAAATGTAAAGATTTAATTGGAAAGGATTTATCCGTTCCGAGCCTTGAGCAGATAGAGAAAATAGCTGAGAAAAATGCCCTTGAAAGAAAATCAACAGCAAACAAAGAATATAAACAACTTGTAAAACAAAAACTGCTTATTGCAGGCTTACCATTTATATTTTCCATTTTAGTTATGGGTTTTTTCGTAGCCGGACTAACAGTACATTTTACCAAAAAGAGATACGAAAATGCACAAAGGCAAAAACAATTAAATAAGATTGGTTAATAAAAGAGAGCAAGGTGGTAAAATCTTGCGCTCTTTTATTTTAAACAAATTCTAGATTGCATTTTTTTCATAATTTATAATAAAATCAATATCTTTATCTCCACGTCCAGACAAATTTACTAAAATCTTCTCTTCTGGATTTTGTTGGGCAAGTTTTAAAGCATATGCTATAGCGTGTGAACTTTCCAATGCAGGAATTATACCCTCCATCTTGGATAGTTCAAAGAAAGCTTGTACTGCATCTTTATCAGAAATCGTGTCATAACTAACCCGACCAATTTTTTGTAAGTAACAATGTTTTGGTCCAACCCCAGGATAATCAAGCCCACTTGCAATAGAATATGCATTGGCGACATTACCATTTCTATCTTGCAATAACTTACACTTAAAACCATGAATAATGCCGTCTTTGCCATGAGTTAGACTCGCTGCATTCTCGCCAATAGATGCCCCTTTACCTAGGGGCTCTACACCATATATCTTTACGAATTCATCATCCAAGAATGCATTAAATAAACCAATTGCATTAGATCCTCCACCAACGCAGGCTACAATACTATTAGGTAATGAACCTGTCAATTCTAAAAATTGCTTTTTTGCTTCTCGCCCAATGATGGATTGAAAATATTCTACAATCATTGGGAATGGATGAGGACCAACAACAGATCCAATAGCATATATTGCCGAATTATATTCCCTTAGATAGGCTTTAAATGCTTCATCAACAGCTTCTTTTAAAGCTCTTCCACCGCTTTTCACGCATATTACATTTGCACCTAGAATTTTCATTTTATCGACATTCGGTTTTTCTTTTTGAATATCAATTTCCCCCATATAAATATCACAATCTAATCCAAATAGTGCAGCTGCTGTAGCGGTTGCAACGCCATGCTGTCCCGCACCAGTTTCAGCAATTATTTTCTTTTTACCAAGCTTTTTAGCTAATAATGCTTCGCCTAAAGCGTGATTTATTTTATGGGCACCTGTATGGTTCAAATCTTCTCTTTTAAGGTAAATTTCTGCTCCATATTTGGTTGAAAGATTTTGAGCATAATATAGAGAACTCGGGCGACCAACATAGTGTTTATATAACAAGTCTAGTTCCTCATTAAACTTTTTATCTTCTTTTAATATTAGAAATGCATTAGTAATTTTCTGAAATTCATTTTTGAGGTTTTCATCCAAAAATTGTCCACCATAATCCCCATAAAAACCATTTTGGTTTGGTTGTATATTAATTGTTTGTTGAGTGTTTAATCCCATACATATCTCCTTTTATATATCTTTTTACAGTTGCATTTGGTATTTTCAAAATCTTTGCACCATGTGTAACTATACACAAACTTACATGCAAACTTCGTGCAACTTCTCTTTGTGTGCATTCTGTAGTTGCGAGCATTTTAACTACCTGCCATCGCTTAGAAAGGGTCCTTATTTCTGAAGACGTTAATAACTCTTTAAAGAAATCTGTAATTTCTTTTTTATCCATAATACTAAGTATTCTAGAAATTTCTTCTAAAGATTGCATAAAACACTCCGTTTCTATATATAGAAACAATAGTATATATATATTTTTTTGTCAATAGTGCCAAGGTGCAATTTAAATTTCATATTTCTCAATGATAATTATATTAGTATTGAACTTATAAAAAATTTATGATAGATTAAAAAAGTAATATATGGAAGTGTATTAGGAGGAAAAATGAAAGTACAGGCTATCACAACAAATTATTCTACCCAAACGAATAAAAAATTAAGTTCAAGAAGGGTCAATAATCAAGGACAAAACGCAAATAATGTTAATTTTAGAGGTTTTCCTCTTCTTCATGAGAGGGAAGGTAGATTTTGGAAAATCACTGGTGAAGAAATTTTATCAGCATCTAAAGAGCAGTTAAGGAATTGGGCAGAGTATTTGCACAAAAAAGATTATATTCCAGAGGCAATATATACTATAACAAAACCCCACTGGTGGAGTGGTGAAAAGGTGGATGGGTTTAAAACTGGAGTTGCATATGAAAGAATGAATAATGCAATTGAAAAAGTTAGAGAATATAAGAAAACTGCAAGTCCTTCTGAAATTGCAAGACTTGATAAAAAAGCAGAAAAATGTGAGGAGGACCTTACTGAAATAAGAACCTATTTGGAACACATGGGGTCTGTATAAAATATAAATATTGATTGAAAATACATAAATAGTCCCTTGTATAATATACAAGGGACTATTTATGTATTTTGTATTATTACATTATTATTTATTTTCCATTAAATCCTTAATAAATTCTTGCATGATATTTTTTTTATGATGGGGAAAAATAATTACATGAGCTTTTTCTTTGCCATCATTATCTTTAAAAACTGATAATTGATATTTTTTACAAATAAAATTACTTGGTTTATCAATGATAAAGGTATTTGCATTGTTTTCCCTTGAAAAAGGAATATTATGATTTCTAAGCAAATTGTCGAAAAAGATGACATTTTTACTATAATCATCTGGTTGTTTTCTTTCTAGTGTTTCAATAACTCTTTGTAGAGTAGAAAAAGGGCTAAATGTTCTTGATCCAGATGTTGTACTATCTGTTATCCCTATATAATCAACATGCTCACCATATGGTTTATTCTTTGCTACAACTATACTATTCACACCGTTACTTCCAAAATATTTATGCAGGCTTATTGACACAGAATCTATACCTAGCTCTATCATATTTGGTAGAGTTGGTGCATCTTTTTGATTTCTTGCGATTCCACCATACATGGCAGCATCAAGATGTATATAGTGATCAATTTTTAATTTTTTCAAACGTCTTGAAATTTCTGCTACATCATCTATGGCTCCTGTTTTGGTAGTACCCCAGGTCAAAAGTATTACTGCAGGTTCTTTATTTAAGTCCCAATTCATTTTAATTTTAGAAATTAGCTCATCGCTGTCAATTTGTTCTGAATCGGACTTTGTTGAAATAGCCTCGGATTTAACGTAGTTTAAAGTCTTAGCGTTATCACCACTTCCTGCATGCATTTTTACTGCTTTTGGTACGCTGTAATGCGCTGCTTTTGAATAGTATACAGTCGCATTAGGGTATTTTCTTAAACCATTTGATATTCCCCACTTATTACTTTCTGAACCCCCAGGAGAGATATACCCCCATGGACCTCTAAAGTCAACTCCTTTCTTTATTGTACCATCTGCTTCAACCTGTTCTGTTATGACCGTCTCTGGTGAAGGGAGTCCCAGATGTTTATATATTTTTTCAAGAATAGGCTGTTCATACTCTCTTTTAGCATCCATTGAGTAGTTCCCAATCTCATAAGAATCACCACACTCATTAATTAGGGGGAGTTTAGCCTCTAGCTGGCGTAATTTTTGAATTACCGCAGTATCATCTTCCATATTCGCAGGATAACCAAACATATAATCCTTTAAAGTCGCATGGCGATTACTATATGCCACCGCATTTTCTATAGTTTTATCATCTTCATTTACAAATTTGGATATAAGCTGCGAAGAAACACCACCTTTTTTTAAATTATCATAATCCAATAAGCGTCCTAATTGTAGTTTGATATTAGAAAGTTCTCCAATCTTTTTTTCTATTTTTTCTAGTTTTTTATTAATTTGCTGACGTTCTTTCCAACTTAACCCCAAAGTATTTTCTTTAATTTTAGCTAAAGACTCTTTAAATATATTTATTATTGATGTTTCAATATTTACAACTTTTTGTGAAGGCGTCTTTCTACCTTGGAATCCAACATTGATAGGTAATGATTGGGATAGGTATAAAATATTAGCATTAGTTGATTGATTTGTATTTTTATAATTTCCTGTAACATTTGATACATTAGTATTATAACGTGTTACGGTTAACATTTTACCTCCTTTGTATAGACATATTCTCTTTTTAAATATAATACTACAAATAAAATGTATATCAAGAAAACTGAATATAAATATTTACATATACAATACTACATCAGAATATTTAATCTCTAGATATGGCGGTAAGAATCCTATATCTTTTTTTCCGGTAGAGCTTGTTTCTGGGTATTTAAGTACAAATTCATAATGAGTAGGATCAGTGTCTGGGGAAATATCAATATGATACTGTTTGCAAAGTTCTACAACTTTTTTTTCATACAAACTTTAAACTGAATATTTGCATAGGGTTTTGCCCCATATTTTAGGATTTTTATATTCAAACATACAAGCCATAG
>CALUVK010000139.1 GCA_944324205.1 Candidatus Gastranaerophilales bacterium
TGCATTTTTATTATGGCAGTAAATATGAGTCTCTGCTCCTGCGTGGAAAGATGAAATATCATTTTTTATTCCGGCTCTTTCACAGGCCTTTGTATGAACTTTTTCTATTCTATCGTCTTTTGCTCTTTCAAACGGAAGAAGGTGAACTTCAAATTCAATCTTTGCTTCGGCTAAATCTTTATATTTATCATTAAATTTATCAACAATAGACTGCATAAGAGCTTTTAATTCGTTTTCCTTTTCTGCGCTTGCACTTCTTATTGAATAAGAAGCCATACCCAGCGTATTAATTATATTTGTAGAAGTCTTTTTCATAATCTCTGTTATGTAATCGTTTGTTTTAATTCCGTTTTCAACTATTGAAGCAACAGAATTTTGAATTCCGCCGGCAACCAGTGCTCCTATATTACATGAAGTTATGACCCCTGTTTCATCGGTGTAATATGCACCCTGCGGAAATTCTGCAATGAGCTCTGCTATAAGTTTTGCTGCATTCAATCTTGTTTTATCTCCTATGTCAATACCTGAATGTCCGCCTTTTAGAGCATTTACCGTTATTTTTGCATTTGTGTAGCTTGCTCCTGAAATCTGTAATTGTCCGAGTTTATCAGCGTCACATACAAGAATATGTTTTGATTTAATTTTATTAAATTCGACATGCTCAACTCCGCTCATGCCGGATTCTTCATCTCTTGTAAATGTAATTTCAAGTCCTCCGCCGGCGTTTACTTTACCTTCTTTTATATCTTTAGCTAATTTTAAAGCACAGGCAACTCCTGCTTTATCATCAGCCCCGAGGGTTCTGCCTTGAGCTTTTATAAAATCGTCTTCAAGATAAATATTTACAGGGCTGTCATCACCCACAACATCCATGTGAGATGAAAGCATTAAAGGTTCTTTTGAACTATCTGCTGCCGGAAGGTTTATGTAAACATTTCCGTAACTGTCTTTTCTTCCGTCAATTCCGTTTTCTTTACAGAAATTAAGTATCCACTCTATAACCCTATCCTCTTTTAGAGACGGGGATGGTATTGATACTAAATTACAAAAAATATCCAACACTTCATTTTCTTTTCTTAATTCTTCTAAATTCATATTTCTCCTCCTAGCTTCCGCGAAAGAAGCGCCTGCTTGTGCCTTCACCGCCAATTCTTACATTAACCGGTCTTAAACATTTCGGGCATCTTCCCACATATGCTGTACCTTCTTTATTTTTATACAACCTTCCGTATACATGGCAGCATTCAAACCAGATACCTAAAAAACTTCTTTTCTGCTTATTTTCTTCTTCCATTATTTTTGCCTTTTATTTGAACCTGCTGGGCTTTGGGAACATCAGCTTCAGTTATCACAACTTCTTTTTTAACCGGCTTAAATACACTTTCCGTTAAAGTATCTAAATAAGGTTTTGTAAGGTGTGCATAATCAAAAATAATAAGTCCGTTTAGATTGTACCTTCTTGCCGCATGAATTTGTTTCATTAAATCCGAGTTAGAGCCGTTCATAAATGTTACAAATAAACCAGCATAGAGTTTTGTACTTGCAGATTTATTTCTCAAGACTTCTTCCATCAAATTCATTGCGGTTCTATCATCGCATGTTAAAAACAGAGAAGTAAATCCATCCACAAAATTATTCACAGACCAATTTTTCCAGTCTTGCATTTTTGTATTCATTGCAAGTACACGATTTGGGAATATTACAGTTGTAAGCATTACATTATGATATCTGCATAACTGGCTTGTTTTTCGTACAAAATTCGTAATTTTATTGCACCTGTAAAATTTCCATTGGTACCATATTGGGTCGGAGGTTGTAAGCATAACGGGGTCAACGCCGTACATATTTTTAAACTCATTTCTGGCATATTTTGTATATCCCCAGTTAGAAGCCTCGTAGCCTATGAGTCCTGCATCCATAGATTGCGGATATCTGATATAGTCAAGATTAATTCCGTCTGGTTTGTATCTGGTTATAATTTCACTTAACAAATCCTGCAAAAAAGCCTGAACCTCTGGATTAGCGGGATCAATAAAGTAGCCGTTGTGTTCTGAGACAGAATAAGGAATGTCTGCAGAATCCGCATTCTTTTTTTGTCTGTTAGCCCACTGCGGTTTTTTAGCCAGAATGTATTCAGGATTTGTCTCCGGTGGTTTATTTCCGGCATAAAAAGTTTCAAACCATATATGTACTTTTATATTCCGTTTATGCGCTTCATTAATCCATATTTTTAAAGGATCAAATCCGGCATAATCTTCATTCTGCTTTATAAATCCGTATTTTGCCATTGTCTGCGAAGGAAAAATTGTTTTTCCGTGGTAATACGTTTCTAAAAATAAATTATTTATACCGGAATTAGCGAGCTGGTCAAGAACTTTTATAATATCTTTTTCATTAAAATATGTTGGTCTGAGCCAAACGCCTTTTAGTTCCGAAGCATCATACGGTATAACTGTTGACATGGCTAAATCCGCATACTCAATAGCGCGAGAAGCATATTTTTGCGAATCCTCACTATTTTTTGCTGCTTTTTCTATTAAATCATTTGCTTTTGCAATATTTTGCATTGTACGTTTACAATTATAATTAGCAGTATTCTGGGTATAGTAAAGAAGCATATTCTGAACTTCTTTTATACGCTCTCTTGCCGTATAAAGAAAAGTATCTGATGTAATATAAGAAGTAATTATTTTTTTATTCGGGTCAATAGAAATTTTAGCCCCGACCATAATGTTTTCATTAATCCATTTCTTTGCCAGCCCGTGACCGCTTATTACAATTCCGTTCGCAGGAATTAAAGAGTCTGCTCCGCTTAGTGATGTTACAGTATCGCCTGTAACGACAGCTTCTGTTCCGTATTCGTTGGTATTGGTTCGGTAACCAAAAGCCGGAGTATATATTACAAGCTGATTAGACCCTCTCAATCCCGGATAATTTATTCCCTTCCAGTTTGTACTGGCTTTCGGGTCTATTACGTCCACTTTGTACATGGATTGATTAAAGATAACTTCGTTATTTTTAGGTACGTATTCAGAATAAACACCTTGTGCAAAAACCCCTGTGCACAATAAGAAAAAAATTGAAATTAACAGTACCCAAACTCTGCTCTTCATCCCCTCGTCCTTTATAAACTATTATAAAACCAGAAAAGAAGAATTACAAGAATGATTATTAAATTTATCCCGACAGGCCGGTAAAAAATACATCTTTGAATTACAACAAGAATGGTAGACTAAAGTCTACCCTACTATCCGACGACAACCCTACTTGCTACAGCAGAATTATAACAAATCCGGAATGTCATCTAACAAATCAGGTTTTTTTATATCACGTATAGCCGGTACGGGCATTCCATTTTCCATAGCTTTTTGGGCTGCATGATTCCATTTCATATTCCACATGTAAAGCAATGCCGCAAACATTTGCTGTAGATATAGATATAGACTTCCAGCAAAGGCAATATAGAGAATTAAACACTGCCATGTTGTGTCCGAAAAAACTAGTCCCATCTCATCAGACAACCAGAACATTATCCCTGCTGGAATAAAAATCAAAACTGCAATGGCTTCAATGGAGAAAAACCCCATGGTGAACTCAGAAATATTATTTTTTATACCTAAAAATCCTTTTTTAACAGCATTTATAGGACCTTCATCCTCCCAGGCAATTGAAGGATAAATAAAAAATACAATGAAACGAACACCGGATTTAATTAGGTCAAAGGTAAGCCCCGAAAGAGAAAAGCTTTTATATCCTGAAAGAGATTTTGCCATATTTTCGTAGGTCTTTTCATTATTACCATCACTATCTTTACGACTAAACAACAGTTCCAATATTTCTATAGTAAACCATATAATTGCCCATACTAACATAATAGGAAGAGCTTTTAAAAAATCTTTGCGAACAACCTCATCAACTGCTTTAAAAAAACTTATTTTAGATTTAGTTTCTATCTGCTGAATTATTTCAAGCATAGCAAAAGAACTGATGGAGAATACTAAACAAAACGCAAATATAATTAAAAATCCAATCCCGAGCCCTACTTGCAAAGTTGAGATGATTTTCCAATCAAAATAGTATTTAAAATATAATACAATTGCAGCATAAATTATCCAGCTTATAAAAATAGGTAGTAGTAATACCGGATATTTTATTAATATTCTAATAGCATCACCCAAAATACTAAATGTGTTATTTATTGAAGATACTTTCATTTCCTTATCCTTAATTTTATCTGTCACATATTATAACATAGCCAGCACAACTCAACAACTTTAGTTGTAGTTGTAGACATTATCTACAACTATCCTTTTAAATCTTTTATTGATAATTTTATTGTAAAATATCTGCAATTTGGTGTGCATTTTTATCAATTTCAGCAGTAATATCATGAAACATATATGACATGTCTTCTATGTCCTTTAAATTATTTTCACTAAGAGCGTCGCCCCTGTTCAAGGATTTTATAATTGTACCGCCAAACACTAGTAATATACTTGCTAAATTATTAATATCTGAACAATTCTTTATTATACGTGCCTTTATCTCTTGCTTTGTAAATCTGTTAGTCATAATTATATCCTCACTAATGGTGCATATATAGATAACTAGCTTTGATTATAACATATAAAATTCTATATATGCAACACAAATATTCAAATAAAGCTAATATTATAACCCGAATCTTAGGAGAAATTGTCAGAGAAAAAAGAAACGCGATTGGCAAATCCCAAAGGCTTTTGGCTGATGAATACGGTGTTGAAAAATCATTATTAAACCGCATTGAAAATGGAGTTAACGAAACTAAACTTATTTCATTATTTACTATAAGCGAACTTTTAGATACAAAACC
>CALUVK010000140.1 GCA_944324205.1 Candidatus Gastranaerophilales bacterium
GATGTAACATACGGATTAGTTGTCGTTGTCTTTTTATAAGTAGTTGTTGAACTTGAATTAGATTTTGAACTTGAACCACCGCCCATATTTTTAACTCCACTTTCTAGCTTGTATAGAACTTCCATCGGTAATAGCAACTAAGAATACAAGCTATTTACTCTATAGCTATTACCTAAATCATTGTGAAAGTCTAACTCCTATTTTCTATAAATATATAAATTTTCACCAACTTTTTTAAAACCACATTTTAAAATTGTATAAATAGCCGTTTTGTGATGAGTTCTTGCATAAATATCACAATTCCACCAGGTTAAAGATTTTTTGAAACATTCCATATTAATCAGATGTGTTTTTCTGTATGCAACGGCATTTACGTATAATTTACTATCAAGCTCATAGTAATAAATACACCCGATATGAACTCCGTTTACAAAGAATGAGTAAAAAAATGTTTGTTTAATAACATCATCAAAATGATTGAAATCTTCTAAGAGTTTTTGATTATCATAAAATAATTTCTTACATTCTGCATAATTAAAATTAGGGTTTGAGGGTATAAGAATCTCCATCACATTAAACCTGTCACTTTCACTTTGAGGCAAAGTTGTAGTATTTAGTCCGACTTGTAGGCACACCAATATTTGCCGACCAAATATCTACGTGCGTAGCACTTATATTTGTTTCACTTTGATTTTACTAAATTCAATATTTTTAATACAAAACCCTTCACCGCTTGCATAAGTGTATAATTGAATTTCAAGAGTTTTAAAGGTAGCAGAAGGCAGTTTATAAATAGAGTTCAGCTCTTTTAAAGGGAAATATGTGCTATCCCAATGCCCGATATCATAATACAGGGCGTTCTTCATTGTCTTAATCTTTATTTGCTTGACCTTCGGAGCTTTGAATGTATCATAGTTCTTGATATACCTTATCCAAAAATCACTGGAATATGTCATATCAATTGTAACTCTCGGCGGAAAGTACAGAATTTTTAGAGTATTATCAACCCCGAGATTTAGCGGAGTGCATTTATAGAAACTGCGTATAAATTCTCCGTCAAATAAATCTGTTTCATATTCTTTATAAATTTTTCCATTTTCACCGCCGGAATACAAAGAACTGTTTAAAATATTGAAACAGGTTGTATAAGGGCATTTTCGCTTAACCCATTCTCTATGAATATAGTCAAATATCATTATGGTTTTAACATCTGGCTCTGAAGTCGGAATCAAAAACCAAATTTCATTTCGGTCGGATAGTACAATAGACAATGCACGTATTTCATCTACACGTGAAGATTCTATAAAACAAAGTTCTTCTTGTATATCAAGTGCAATATTATCTCCAAGGGTTTTATCACCGTTAATTACTTGATTAAAGGAGAAAACGCCTTTTTTAGTATCATCATAGAAATACAATTCAGTACCGTGAAAAACGAGAGCATTATAGCTTGCACACCCACCAGGGCTTTCATCAGTTTGTTCATAAGGATATTCTCCGGAAAGTAGAATTGAACTATCTTTGAAAAATATTGCAAGGCTTCCTAAATACGGAGTGATTGCAGTAATATTTTTTACGTATTCAATATAGCCGGAAGAAGTTTTGACCTGTGCATCAGATGTTGAAAAATCATAAACATTTTCTTGTACTGAATACCAGAGAACATTTCCGTTAAAAATCCATAATCTGTTATCATAGTTGATAAGTCCTAAACCTTTTACTTGGCGGTCGTCCATATCAAGAAGATTCATCATCTTGATTTTTTGCGTTGCATTCATTTCTATGCTTAGGAGTTCTTCGCCATTTGAGAAAATAAATAAATCAGACCAGCCCTGTGCAATATCAAGACCACAGCATTTTCCTGTTACAGTCAGTTCATCTTTTAATAAGGTTATGGATTTTGTTGTTATATCAAAAGAATAAATCTTACCTTCAGTTGAATTTTCGGTATAAACAAAACAGTAGGTCGTATTATTTTGAATGCTTTCAAATAAATTGATAATTTTTTCATCAGCAGGAATACTTGAACAGACAGCAGTATTCCCTTTTGTAGTCCTAATCCCGACACCGCTATTGATTCCGGTATTAAAGAGTTCAACATTCTGCAAGTCAGATGCGGAAATAAGTTCATTTGCAAATGTTGCATTTATTCTTCTGATACCGCCAAATCTATTACATTTTAGAGAAGAAATTTTTGTTGCCATAAATCTACCAGTAAACCCTGCGTTCTTTTTCTAAACCGGAAGTATAGTTGAGCAAGATTTTATAAGCTTTATCATATTGTTCTTTGTAACCCGAATAGTTTTCATCAGTTTCAGATGCAATAGCGTAAAGCATTGACTTGGTAATAAGGACATTTTTAAAAATATTCTCATACTTTTCCGGTATATTAATTGCATCTTCTTCTTTCTGAAGAGAATATATTGCAGTTCCAAAATCATCTTCACCAATTGCAAGTGTGAGATATTCAATTGTTACTGTATAAACATTATCCGGAGTAGGGTACAAATAAATATTTTCATTGGAAATATAAAATCCGGTTGGTTTACCGGATTTTACTTCAAATGTTTCATAATCATCAAGATATTCTAAATAATCTGTTCCGATTCTTATTGAATAAACTTGTGTACCGGAAACAGTTTTTTTAAGGATATTACCATTCGGTGTTTCATATTCGTTCACCCCTTCCCTTGCAGCTATAGTCATTGTTTTAATTCTAAAAGGGAAAGGGTACGAACACCAAATCTCGGAGAGAGCTTTATTAATAGAAGATTTTAAAGCACTCTCCATCTCATCAACGCTTTCGGCATCACCGTCATACATAGACCATGCTTGCCCTGCGACTTCGTTATAAATATCAAGAAAGGTTAATGTCATTTTGTACCTTTAGTTTTAGCCTTGCTTTTGTTCGTTTTAGCTTTATTGTTCATATCTTCAGCAGGCGGTTTTTCCTCTTCTTTAACAACCAATTCTTGTACAGACTTGGTTTCTTTCGGTTTCTTCTCTTCCGGAACTTTGCCTTTAAGAACTTGATAATTTCCTCTATCTTCTTTTACAATCCGTATTGCTTCCTCGTCCGGCAGAGAGTAAATATGCCCTGTCGGAATAAATTTAATTTCAATCATCTCTTCTCCTTTACTTTAAATATGGAGTGGAAATATCCAACCCATATACATTTATCCCTATCCCAAGCCGACTTTTTTACCGATAGCATAAATTGTTCCGGTAAAATCTGTTCCAAAATCTATATTGATATCACCATTATTATCAACAAACCTTGCAGGGTCTTGAATCTGGAATACTGTCGTTGCAGATTTTGTAACGGATAGGGTTAAATCGCCTAACATTGTATTAGGATATTTTTCACCTTTTTTAAAAGTGATTGTTGAATCCGCTGATGATGCTGTATTAGATAACACAATAAAGAGAGTATTATTCAAACAAGCCATCGCATTTTTAAGAACAATACCGTTTGCAACTGTAACAGATTTAGGGGTAATGGTTCTTAATCCAATGGAATCAGTATTTTCCATTATTGGGGTTTGTATAGTTATTTCATCTCTTGCCATTTATTCCAATCCTTTCTTATATATTGATTTACTAAGCCGCTCTGCTTGAAAGTGCTAACGGTGCTTGAATTTTTACAGTTCCTAAGAAATCCGCCCTTGGAGCACCAACACCATAAAGCCCATAGCCTTTGTATCTGGTATTGAAATTCTTTTCCGGCATATAGTTTTTCATATTCAGATTTTTAGAAATACCGCCTGCAAGAGTTTTACCTTTAATACCAAATAAAGGATAGTAAGTTATAGTGCTGTCACTCTCAACTACAGATGCAACATTATTGGAAACAACAATATCCCAGCCGGATAATTTTCCAATAAAACCTTTAGCCATCTTTTTGTGACCGGATTCTACATATTTAAAATCATCAAGTTTGCCAAGGTAGAATTGGTATTCCGGCGGAACAATTGCCACCATTTGACCGTCAATCCAGTTTGTATGACCTTTTCTGTCGCCACGCTGAAATTCTGCCTGCATATATGCAAGAATTTCTTTTGCATAATCAGCATCAAGTTTAATTGAAGCATTACTTTCACCGGATAAATAATGTCCGGCTCTGGTATAAAGTTGACCGTATGCGGTATCAACTGCCGCAGCAAATTGTTTGATTGCATCAGAAGAATATTCTTTTGCAAGTTCAACTTTTTGCTTCAAATCCGGTGCATTTTCTATCTGCTGTTTTTTTACTTCATCTACTTCAAAGTGAAAAGCTTTACCTTTATCAAACTTAACCTTTGCCGTAGTAGTTGTAGTTAATTCGGCATCATTCAAATCACCGCCTGTATAATCAAATAAATTAACCATAGCAGGCATAACAACATCAACTTCCGCTCCGGTTTTTACACCGTCTTTTAGCTCGGTATGAGCTAGTTGACCTATTACCATCTCATCATAGATGTACTTGTTATAAGCTTTGGTAAAGGTCGTAATCATCAATTGTTCATCAGACATATATTACTCTCCTTCTTTGTTTTTGTTTGTATTAACCAGATTTTATGCTCATACTAAAGCTTCTATAGCTGATTCCAGCTCGGCATCTGTATAATCTTCCAACCGTTTATTTAAAACCGTTTTGGAATTGTTTTTCGGACTAAGTGTTTTCAAAAGCGTTTTGTCTTTCTCGTTTTCAGAGCTTGCTTTTTGTTCCTCAATAAACTGTTTACGAAAAACCTGTTTAAGATTTTCCAAATGTTGAATAAGTTTTTCAGTAGCAAAGGCATCACCCTTAACAGATAATGCTTCTTTGAAAAAATCTACAAATTC
>CALUVK010000141.1 GCA_944324205.1 Candidatus Gastranaerophilales bacterium
ACAGGACGCTCGTCGCAAGGGCAAGCTGCCATTACCGTATTGAACGAACACGTTGCTATACCAACGGCAATTGCAGCTGCCACAGTAAGTTTTCTAATCGTCATTTTAACCTCCTTTTGAACTAGGTAGAATTTTTACGTTCGACGTTATGTTGTATTTCTCCGGATTTTAAAATCTGGAGAGTTTACGTTTTGCGTATTTTGTATTTAATGGTTCGGTAAGATTTTTATCAGCGTAATTAAAGTTTGCCCTGACTTTTGCTATCGAACACATAAATTATGGAATTTTTTGATAATTAAAACATTGCCGGAAAAGAGAGTCCAATCGGAGGATTAAGAATTTTATAAATGTCTAATTTTTATATAGATAGGAGTATAGCCCGAAATTTTAAACATTGAAGACTTTCAGACACGTTATTGTATTATTATCAGATTTTCCTATTGCAATAAGTTTATCTAAAAATGTTAAAATTACAATTCCCTGATTAACACAAGAAGTTTCTATCTGCATACCATGCAAAACTTTGTTTTTTTCTTCTTCATTAAGTGCATATTTTATATAATTTAATTTTTTTAAGGGGTTTATTAAAAATTTTTTAATATCTTCATTTGATTTTAATTTATCAAGTTTAACAGCATCATTTATTTCAAAATCTCCTGCTTTAACCCTGATAAGTTTTACCAGATGTCCATATGCACCGAGCAATTCTCCCAAATCATTCGCAATCGAGCGGATATATGTACCCTTTGAACATTCAATATAAAACTCGAGCAAACGCTCGTCTATATCATAATGTAAGATTTTTAAAACTTTTATATTTACTTTTCTCGGTTCAATTTTTACTTCTTCACCGCTTCTTGCATATTCATATAGTTTTTTGCCATTTACTTTTAGCGCAGAATAGATGGGGGGTATTTGTTCAATATTTCCTCTAAAATTATCAAGAACTGCCTCAATATCTTCAAGAGAAACGGGTTTATCAGAAAAATTTACTCCTTCGCCTTCTATATCATAGGTGGTTGTTGACATTCCAAACTTAACCGTTCCTATATAAGCTTTTTCATCATTGAGATATTCAATAAGCCTTGTAGATTTACCTATGCATATCGGTAAAACACCTTCTGCAAAAGGATCTAAAGTCCCGGTATGCCCTATTTGTTTAATTTTTGTCAGTCGTCTTAAAATTGCAACAACATCATGTGAAGTCATTCCGTTTGGTTTATAAATATTTAAGAAACCAAACATGCTACTTTATTTCACCTTTAGAAATTTTTTCAATAAGTTCTAGGACTTTTGAACCTTGTGCTAAACCATCCGAATATACAAATTTAATTTCAGGTGTCAGTCTTAATCGGATGCGTTTTCCCACTTCATATCTAACTTTACCGGTATTTTTTTCTATAATTTCTTTATCTTTTTCTATTTGTTCATTAGTACCTAAAACACTGTAAAAAACTTTTGCAAAAGAATTGTCGTGAGCGACTTCTATATCTACAATGGAAACAACACCTTCAAGTCCTCTGACTTCTTTTCTCAAAATTTCAGAGATATCACGCATTAATTCTTTTCTAACCCTTTCATTCCTTAAAGACATTGTTTTTCTCCTTATTACTAATATGTAATCAATATAACACAGACATATTAAGAAATCATTAGAACTTTATATGACAAATAATATCCCCTGACTGATTAATAGTATAAAATGTTTCAGAAAATAATATAAATTATATGAAATTTAATAATATTATAATCTGTAGTATTATTTTGGGGTTAACGACAGTCCAAGCCAAAGCAGATAATATAAGTATAGCCAATTTTAATGAGCTTATTAATTCAACTCCGGTAAGTGGAGATATTTTTAATTTTACAAATAATTTGACATCATCATCTTCCATAGGAACTCATTTTGAAGGTGTAAGTATCAGTTTTGAAGGTAATAATCATTACATAGACGGAAATAATATTTTTAGCGGTTTTACTTTTAGTCAAACAACCCGTTTTAATCAAGTTGATGTAAAAAGTTGTAAAGGTCAAAGATATGGAGGTTACAGTTATGCAGGAGCTATATATAACGATGGGGGAACTCTTAATATAGAAGAATCTTCTTTTAGTAATAATTTTGTTGATGCAAATGGTATAAATCTTGGGAGCGGCGGTGCTATTTATAATATTAATGGTGGAGATATTAATATTAAAAATGCATTATTTGATAGTAATTATACAAGTGGAGCCAGCTCTTATGGCGGTGCTATTGCAAATGACTCAACAGCTGAAAATCTAACAAGTTTGACAATTAATAATTCTATTTTTAGAAATAATTACTCAGAAGGTAGTGTTCTGCCGACTGGCGGTGCTATATACAATACAGGTAATCTGCAGGTTAATAATACAATATTTGATAATAATAAAACTATAGGAGAAGATAGCTTGGCTTCATATGGAGGAGTTATCTATAATACTGGCAATGCGGTTTTTACTAATTCTACTATTACAAATAATTCAAGTTCTGGTGACAGACAAGCGTTTGTTCGCGGCGGGGCTATGTATAATAGCGGAACTCTCACGATTGATAATTCAACATTAAGCGGAAATTCTGTTACGGCAGATTTCTATGGTGACGGAGGTGCAATTTACAATGCATCAGGAGCTACAACAATAATTAAAAATTCTCTTGTGGAAAATAACAGAATAAATTCAGCTTCTGGTTATTCAGAAGGTGGAGGGATTGCAAATGAAGGAACTATTGTTATTGAAAACAGCACATTTCAAAATAATTATGGAAAAGAAAATGAAAAAAATGATATTTATAACTATTCAACAGGAACTATTGATTTCAAAGGAGACGGTACAACTAATATACTAAGCGGAATTTCTGGTTCAGGTAACATTATAAAAACCGGAAGCGGGATTCTCAACCTTGGAGGTGAAAACAATAATTTTACAGGAAATTTTAATTTGCAGGAAGGCAGTATTAATCTGCTTAAACAAAGTTCTTATTTTAATGCACAAAATACAAGTTTTAATAATGGTACTGTTTTTAATATGCAAAATGGTGAGATAAATAACGTTAATTTTGGTAATTTGACACTAAAAGGTATATCAAGTATATTTGCTGATATTAATTTAAATAATGATACAATGGATATGATTTCTGCTGATAATGTTGCCGGTAGTGGGATTTTGCATCTTGGCGAATTATCAATAGAAGGAACTCCTAAAGCGGCTTCTATTTCAATACCATTTGCAAATTCAACGCTTAAAGATTATGTAAGATATTCTTCTCAAACAATAGAAACCCCTATCTATAATTATAGTTCCAGTTATAGTTCATCAGATGGAAATATTAATTTCTCAAGAGGAGGCTTTAATTCTTCTGTTTTTATTCCTGCAGTTTCGGCTCAAATTGCAGGATATTTGACACAGATAGATACATATAAACGTGTTTTTTCTAATCTTGATATGGTTATATTAACCCCTCCTGATATAAAAACTGGCTATGCAATGAAAAATAAGATAGCAAGTACTGACAGGATTTTAAATTTTTCTTCATTTATTATGCCGGAAGAGAGAAAGGGTGTTTGGTTTAAACCATATGCTCTTTTTGAAAATGTGCAGCTAAGAGGCGGTGAAGATGTATCTAATGTGAGTTATGGTACAATCGTAGGAGGTGAAAGCGAACTTTTAACATTAAAACGCGGTTGGTACTCTCTTTATGGAGCATATGTTTCATATAATGGCTCTCATCAAAATTTCGCGGGGAACGGGATTTATAATAATGGTGGTTTAGCAGGTATAGATGTTGCTTTTTATAAAAATAAATTCTTTACAATTTGGACAGCGAATGCAGGTGCTAACGCGGCAGAAGCATCAACAAGATTTGGTAATCAGGATTTTGTAATGTTTAATACCGGTATTGCAGAAAAGACCGGATATAATTTTGAACTTTTAAATAAAAAACTTATTTTACAGCCTAGTTTTATAATGTCGTATAGTTTTATTAATACTTTTAATTATAAAACGGATTATAATGTTTCAATAAATGCAGACCCTTTGCATGCAATTCATATTGAACCACAAATGAAAATTATCGGAAACTTTAAGAATTATTTGCAGCCTTATATTTCAGTTTCTATGATATGGAACATTATAGATCATTCCAATTTTCAAGCTAATGATGTTTATATTCCGTCTCTGTCTGTTAAACCTTTTGTAGAATATGGGATAGGAATCCAAAAACGATGGGGGGATAGGATAACAGGTTTTATAGAAGGGATGATAAGAAATGGAGGGCGAAATGGTATTGCACTTTTATTAGGGTTTAGAATAAGTATTTAGATGAACAAATTTTGAATACCAAAACAAGCATAAACCGTCTTAAAATAACATTAGAGTTCAAGTTTTATCAGATATCAGATACTACAACAAGCTTCCGCAACTTTACTTGCCGCCTCGTGTAGTGTCCGTGTCGAAAATGTTCTTGGTCTGTTAAACAGTCTTTAATTTCCTATTTATCAGGCTCAGCATAAATAAATTGCGGGTGTGCCGGCTAAATAGCCGGCACACCCGCGGTTATAAAATTTTATCCCTTAAACTCTGTCTTTGATTTCTTTTTCTATTTGAGAAATAAATTCATCAACAGGGATTGTGCCTACTTGGCCGACTCCGCGTTTTCTTACGGCAACAGAGTTTGACTCGATTTCTTTATCACCGACTACACAGACATAAGGTATCTTTTTGTCTTGAAGTGATTCTCTTATTTTGTAGTTCATTGATTCAGACCTGTCGTCGAGCTTAACTCTTATACCGGCAGAGCGCATTTT
>CALUVK010000142.1 GCA_944324205.1 Candidatus Gastranaerophilales bacterium
AGCAAATGCGGTTTCCTTGTCTTTTGCCGGTGCAAGAAGTTCTGTAAACACAATATTCCTTTCTTATAATATTAATGATATAACAAGAAAGAGTTGTTTTAAATATATACAGATATTCTTGAATTCAGGGTGCAGGCAGGGTAATATTCAGATCTAATAAATGTTATATTCTAAATAATTCTTTACATTGAAGTTATAAAACGCAATTTTTTGTTAATAAAATACTTTATATATGTAAGGAGATTTATATGGGGATTACAAAGTTTGGAATTAATATTGCGGAGCATACTGCGCGTTTTGTAAAGTCTAACGGGCTTAAAAGTATTTTAGAAGTAAAACCTTACAACAAACCGTTGAATGTTAAAGGGCTTCAAATGGCACCGCCATTATCATCTGATGTAGTTGAGATTTCAAGAGTAAAACCCTTTGAAATGGTTCCGGAAAATGAACAGCTGTTTAGCTGGGCTTCTCCCCACCCAAAGCTTTCTTTTGAAAAAATAGAACCGGAAAGTCTTGCTATGGTACATATGACAAATTATTACCCCAAAGGCGGGAAAATTCTTTCTACGAAATTGGCAAGTCGTGACGTTAACGGCGTCGCTGCGTTCCGTCCGACAATACATTTTGCGCTAAATAAGTCTGTAACAGAGCATGCATTAGGTTACGGCTGGCAGACAATGGATTATGCTGTTATTTTGCCATTTAAGGAAACGGTGAAGTCTATGCCTTCTTCTAAAGTAATAGGCGGAATACAAGATGATTTCTTTTTTCTGGACGAAGTAAGACTTCCTATTGGAAGTACTATTATTAAATATAATCCAGAGATAGCACCGCATCAACTTAAGGTATCTGATGCTTTTGAGGGAATTAGACTCATTGAATCTTCAAACAGAAACCTTGGTGAAACGGCTGATATTGTGCTTAGAAAAATGGGATATAACCATTATAATGATGCTTTTATGGCGCATCTCGGCGCTAGTGAGAGCGATATAAAACTTTTGACTACTATTCCAGAAGCAAATTTAGCAGAATATATTACTCTTGTTAATAAAAATGGAGGTGTGAATGCTCAGAGAAAAGTAATAGAAGAGGCTCAAAAAACTCAGAAAGAATATGCCGACCTGCTTTCAGAGGAAGATTATAAAAAAGTTATGGATAACTATAGTACCAATCTTAAATTTTGTGATTTACTGGAAAAATATGGAGATAAAATTGACGATTTTCCGAAAGCCTGGCAGACATTTTGTAAAGAAAATAACTATATAAATAAACTGCATACTCAAACGCCTTGGGCAAAAGCTGAAATGACGCTTTTTGCTATTAATATGTTAAAAACTTATGGCAAGAATACCTGGGGAGAAAACTTTAAACAAAGACTGCTTAGTGCTCTTGAAAGTATTCCAAAGGAATTACCTAAAGGCAAGGACGCAGGGCTGGATATAACAAAATTAAGAAAAATAGTTGCAGAAAGCAATACACCCGAAATGGCAGAAAAAAGAATTGCGGACGAAATGAAACTAAAGGCAATGCCCCCCAGAGAAACTACGACATTTGAGCCTGATGAGGATAGCTCTGCTCTTGTAGATTTTACTCTACAAATGTTTGGAATGTAGAATGCCATTATATATTGGTAAATATTTAAAACTTTATTACACTCCCATACGCTTACCAAAAATTTTTTTGAATATTGACATTAGCCCGCCGTTTTCAGCAGCATCTTTTATTTTGGCATAATTATCATTCACAAATTGATTTCTCGGGTCAATTTCCTTAAGCCTGTCCATATATTCAATAGCTCCATAATTATCGCCTATTGACTCTCTGAATTCTGCAAGCTTCTGTAGTGCAAGCTTATTTTTAGGGTCAACATCCGCTAATCTTTCATAAAATTCACTTGCCTTAGTCTTATCGCCTTCGGCTTCCAGTAGTGCTGCTATTGTTTCTATTAAATCAACATCTTTATCATCATATCTGTAAGCCGTCAGGTATTCATTCAGCGCAACATCTCTTTCGCCTCTTAAAATATTATATTTACCCCAGTTTACATGCTCATTAAATCCGTCATCTTTTTTCTCATAAATAAGCGCTCTCATCTGATAAATCAACGGAGAATTCGGGTCAAGCTTTGCATACTCGTCAATTTCTTTAAAGGCTTCATCATACATATCATTCTGGAAGTAATATTGAGCAAGAAGGGAATGAAAAGTCTTTTCATTTGCGTACTTTGATTTATTTTTCATCAAAATATCATATCCGGCCTCATTCTTCCCCATATCAAACAAAGCCCTTGCTTTTGTAAGCTCGTTTTGTGCAAGTTCATACGCTTTTTCCGGCTGAGAGTTTCTTATGTAATATTTTGCTAATATTTCTTCAAACCCCTTAAAACCTCTATCTTTTCTCCCTCTTTCAAGTGTTTGAATAGCAGCAGTAAGTCCCTCTGTCTTTTCATAAAGTTCAGCAAGTTTTAAAAACACAACAGGGTTATTGTCGTCATAATCCGATATTTTTAAGTATTCATCAATAGCTTCGTTAAGCTTTCCCTGTCCTTCACAGAGTCCTGCATAGAGATATCTTGCAGGAAGCGCTTCTTTCGGGTCTTTTGCATGCTCTATTGCTTTTTTGTAATCTCCTCTTGCATGGCTCATTTGCTGCTGGAGAGCGTGAAGGTTGCCTCTAAACAGGTAATACTTAAACCTGTCCTCATTACAGAACAAATCTATTAGCTGTTCGTGCGCTAAAATATTAGGAGGATCCAGCTCTAGAATTTTTGCATAATATGTCTTAGCATCTTCTCTTTTTTCTAATATCATTGCAAGATGCGCAAGCTTTGTTAAAAGCTCTATGTCATCAGCTTTTTTTGCAAGCATCTTTTTGTATTCAGCATAAGCTTCTCCGTATTTTTCGTTTTGTTCTAATTGTTCTGCTAAATTCATATTATTCTCCTAGTTAAATTTGTTCTGTGCTGCTGCCATACCTTCTCTAAAATAGCATTGAATTCCGTCTTTTGCCTTGCTTATAGCTCCCTTTAATATTTCAAGCTCTTCTCTGGAAAAATTCTGTAAGACAAAGACTTCTGATGGAATATTAGGCTGCGGGCCAATTCCGATTTTTAATCTTGCGACCTCATTAGTACCTAAATGCTTTATTACTGATTTTATACCGTTATGTCCGCCGTCAGATCCGTTTGGACGAAATCTGATTTTTCCGAGCTCAAGAGAAATATCGTCATAGATGATTAACACATCCTCTATCGGGATTTTATAATAATCCATAACAGCTCTGACCGCCTCGCCTGACAGGTTCATAAATGTGGTTGGTTTTATATAATAATATTCACCAATATTTGTTATAAGACATTTGAGTCTGGAGTTTTCTCTGAAAGTCAGGTTAGAATTTATGGCAATACTGTCTATCAGCATAAATCCTGCATTATGCCTCGTAAACATATATTTATCACCGATATTCCCTAATCCTGCTATTAATTTCATCTGAACCTTCTCATGTTTTTCATCATTTGATGCATTGAAAGTTTAGCTTTCTGCTGATTTCCGCCTATATTCTTTTTAAAATCGGAAACGCCTTTCATCATTTTCCGCATCTGCTCAAACTGATTTATAAATACATTCAGTTCGTGAATAGGAATTCCCGCACCGGTTGCAATACGCTTTTTACGTGAAGAATTCATTAGTTCAGGATGCTCGCGCTCTTCCGGCGTCATACTCTGGATAAATACTTCAATCTTTTTAAACTGTTTTTCACCTTCGTGCGAAAGCTTCTGCCTGTCGTCCTTTGAAATCTTTAATCCCGGAATCATTCCGAGAAGCTGGTCTATTGAGCCAAACATTTTCATTTGTGACTGCATTTTTAGAAAATCATTGAAAGAGAATTCAGCCTTTGCCATTTTCTTTTCCATCTCTATTGCAGTCTTTTCGTCAAAAACTTCCTGCGCACGCTCTACAAGCGAGACAATATCTCCCATACCAAGAATTCTTGTAGCCATTCTCTCAGGATAAAAATCCTCAAGAGCGTTTAGTTTTTCTCCTGTTCCTGTTAATTTAATCGGCTTATGAGTACAGTAAACAACACTTAACGCCGCGCCGCCTCTTGAGTCGCCGTCTAATTTCGTGAGAACAAGCCCTGTTATACTCAATTGCGCATCAAAGTTTTCCGCAACGTTAACGGCTTCCTGACCTGTCATAGAATCAACTACAAGAAGCTTTTCAGCCGGATGGAAAATTCTGTCTATCAAAAGCAGCTCAGCCATCATATCCGTATCAATCTGTAAACGTCCGGCAGTATCAAGGATTAAGGTATTAAACCCTTTTTCTTTAGAATAGTTTATAGCATTTTGAATAATTGATTGTACATCTTTCGTGTCCTCTGAATACACCTCGACTCCTATTTGTTCTCCCAGAGTCTTTAATTGCGTAATTGCAGCCGGTCTATATACGTCACAGGCAACAAGCAGAGGATTTCTGCCTTCTTTTTTTAATTTAACAGCAAGCTTAGCAGAAGAAGTTGTTTTACCGCTACCTTGAAGCCCTAACATCATGATTAAATTCGGGTGCCCTGAAAAATCAAGAGGCTTAACTTCTTTCCCTAAAAGTTCAACGAGTTCATCATGAACTATTTTTACAAGCTGCTGCGACGGGTTAACGCCCTGCAAGACATTTTCGCCTTCCGCTCTGTCTTTTATATTCGAAATAAAAGCCTTTACAACTCTTAAATTAACGTCAGCCTCAAGAAGAGCACGCCTGATTTCCCTCAAGGCTTCCTGCATATTATCCTGCGTAAGCTCTTTTTG
>CALUVK010000143.1 GCA_944324205.1 Candidatus Gastranaerophilales bacterium
ATGAAATTGCTGTCAAGCTCAATTGCAAACTTTACAGTCTCTTCTACAGTTTCCTCTGTTTCCCACGGAAGCCCTATTACAAAATAATTGTATATCTTAATTTTATTCTTTTTAAGAATTTTAACAGTATTTCTGATATCATCAAGCGTAATCTTTTTTCCGATATGATCGAGCATCTTCTGTGAACCGCTTTCAACGCCTAAACTTACGAGTCTGCAGCCGGATTTATACATAAGAGAAGCCATCTCATCATCCATCGTATCTGCTCTCGTATTTGATGACCATGTAATCTTAAGTCCGCTCTCTATTATTTTTTTGCATAAGTTTAACGTCCATTCACGGTCAAAATTAAAAATATCCGACCAGAAAACAAAATTTCTGATATTATATTTTTCAACACACTCTCTTAATTCCGCCACAATGTTTTCTGCCGACCGCACCCTGACTTTTGAACCGGACACAGGGGTTGCAAGACAAAAGAAACAATGAAACGGACACCCTCTTGAAACTTTTATTACAGCCTGAACCTTGCCGTTATCAGGCCTTGTGTATATTGAATTATCAACAAGATGCCTTGCCGGAAAAGGGATTAAATCCAGATTTTCAATAAAAGGCCTCTTTTCATTCTTTTCAGCCTGAAAATTCTTTCTATAGCAGATACCTAAAATATCTTCGTCCGGAACACCGTTTAGAATATCCCTTAAAGTAAATTCCGCTTCACCCATAATAACATAATCGATAAAAATGTTTTCGTAAATAGCATTTGTATTATAAGTAATAAATGGCGCCCCCTTAACTATAATACAGACAGTCTTAAGAATTTCTTTAGCATTTTTTAAAGCTGTCATATCAGACTGAAAAGTTGGAGTGGAAACATTTGCAACTATATAATCCGGTCTGAATTCACGCAAATCTTTATCAAAATTCCCGCCCTGGCTGTAATCTCTAATCATAGCTTCAAAACCACAGCTTTCTGCAATTGAAGCCAGATACATTAAATCAGTAGGCGGAAGCGGAGGTATTACAAGCAATTCCTTTGTAGGCTGCTGGCATCTGTCCTCACGGTTTATTACAGGTGATGGCGGATAAATAAGTAAAACTCTTCCCCTTTTTGCGTCCGCACACATTTGTTCACCCCTTACCCTTCCATGACTGTTTTTTCTTTAACACGTGATGCGATTATTGAAGCAGCAGCTAAACAACCTGCACCAATAAGAAAAGTATATTCCCAGTGATAATTAACTCCGCCGATTACATTGAACGAACATTTGTTAATTATCCAGGAAACAAGAGTACATACAAATACCTGCGGGCCAGCAATAAATATATTAAAGATACCCATAACAGAACCCTCTGTGCCCGGTTTTATGTATTGAGATAACATTGCAAACGGAAGTGCACAAATACTTGCCCAGCCAATACCGGATATTGCCATCAAGAGCGCAACAATTTTTAAATTAAAACAAAATGCCATACCCAAGTAAGCAGCTGCCATAGAAAGCATTGATAAAATATGAATTTTCTTGTTGCCATATTTTACTGATAAAATCCCAATCGGAATTGCAACAACAAAGCAGACTAAATTAAATATTGCAAAACAGGTTGAAGAGAAATTAGTAGCTAAAAGAACAGCGCTGTCATAACTTGCTTTAACAATCTCTGAAACATCCGATAAATCAGGTACTGCAAAAAGAGTATGAACACAATATTGAGTAAAGTTAATCATTAAACACATGGTTCCAATCCAGGTGAAAAACTGCATCCAGCAAATCTTACCGACTTCCGGAGAGAGTGCAAAAAATTCTTTCAAAGATTTTATAAAACTGAACTTTTCTTTATTTACATCTTTCTCTACTTGAATTCTGCGCTCTTTTATCGTCATACAAGTCCATATCATACCGAGTGAGAAAGCAAGAGCGGCCATGATAAATTGTGCATTAATAGACATTTGATAATTAAAAGCCCATTTTAGAAACGGAGCCGTACCGGCTGCAAAAACTGAACCTAAACCAATTGCAAGACTTATATAAGAATTTGCAATCGAGTGCTGCTCCGGGGGCACAACATCAGGCACGAGCGCTCTATATGGTCCTTGAGCAATATTAACACAAGCATCAAGTATCCATATCATAATAGCAGCAAATAATAAAGCACTTATTTCAGGCAGTCTTAAATGTAAAAAAGCTCCGATATAGTTAGTGATGAGTTCTGAATTCGGAAGAGCCCAGAGAGCAATAGCTGATAACAGAGCACCACCGAGAAGATATGGTCTTCTTCTTCCGAATGGCGAAGTTGTCTTATCACTTAAAGCACCTATTATAGGCTGTACAACCATGCCGGTAAAAGGGCCTGCCAGCCAGATTAATCCGAAGATAAACGGATCCGCACCTAAATCTTCAGTGACCGGCCCAGATAAGATTATTCTCATCTGCCATGCAAATTGAAGTCCGAAAAAACCAAGCGCAAAGCTCAGAAATTTTGCAGTAGTAAACTTCTTCAAAATATTATCTTCCATTTAAGTCTCCCCACACATGTCTATTTCCAGTGTACAAGCAACAAAAAGCCTCGTCAAGGAATTTTATTTAATTTTAATAACAAAATTTTATTCAAGAAAATTGTGTGTAAGTATAGCCATTTCACAATTCTTACAGTCAAATTGAAGCGGATACTCTTTACCGGTTTCATCTTCTAAAACCAATTTTTCACTGGATTTGCAAATCCCGAGAGCATATTTTATGCAGTGTTTTGTCCGCATAAGTTCATATTGATGTTTAGGCTGAATAATCTCGGGTGCAGGCTCTGTAACTTCACATCCGCACTGCATATAGAATGCTCTGGCTTCTTTGTTAGAAACATTTCCCCTATAATCAATTTCTTTCTGAAAATACGCGGCATAGTTCATTTTCTTTTGTATCTGTTTTTTGTAAGCTTTTAGCCTTTCTTGCATCAGACTTTCAAACGAGTCCCGTCTAAGGGCGTTTATTGCGCTTACCGGCATGAATGGAAGCTCCTGGACGATTTTTATA
This sequence comes from Candidatus Gastranaerophilales bacterium, assembly GCA_944324205.1. Taxonomy (GTDB): domain Bacteria; phylum Cyanobacteriota; class Vampirovibrionia; order Gastranaerophilales; family Gastranaerophilaceae; genus CAG-196. Next base: position 3,027 of record CALUVK010000143.1, read on the forward strand.
TCGAAGATATAAAAATCGCCTTCTCCGGTTTTAGAAAATTGTTTAATAAAAATTTCTTTGATTTTATCAGGGTTATTTGCTTTTTCTCCAGCAGGCAATGATACAGCATAGCTTATTCCATCCTCATCCTTAAGCCGGAGCTGTCCGCTGCTTATTTCAGCTTTTACCCCTATCTGGCGTTTTACGGGACGTGATAATTCTTTTTCAAATTCAATATCAGAATTTCTGTATATTTCAACTCCGGGCTTTATGTCTATAAATTTGTTAGGATAAACTTTATTTCCTTCAACTTTATTTACGAGAAAACCTTTGTCTTGAAACATTAATCCGTCCTGCGGATGTAAAGATTTTTTTGTATCAATTACTATATAATTTTTTTGAACTTCTTTTACTTTTCCTATAAATTCGCCTTGAGATTTAGGAGATATAAAATTATAACATTCTTTTCTTCCTTCTAAAAAATAATCCGTAAAACCTCTGTTAAAACTCTTTTCCGGATTTGGGGCAAATGGATAAACTGATTTTCCGGATGAAGTTTTCTTAGAATATTTATCAAGCTCTTTCCGGTAGAATGCCGTAATATTTTTAACATACCCGCAATCTTTTAGTCTGCCTTCGATTTTGAACGAAAATATGCCGTTTTCTATCATTTTTTTAAGATGTTTTGATGCGTTAAAATCCTTCAAACAAAGAGCGTGGATATCTTTTGCAAGAATTCTGCCATCCTGTGTTTTTACAGTATATTTTTTTCTGCAAGGCTGTGCGCATTCCCCCCTGTTTGCAGAACGTCCGCCTATATAATTACTCAAGTAGCACTGCCCGCTGTATGATACGCACAATGCTCCATGAACAAAAGCTTCCAGTTCTAAATCAGGGTTAGCTTCATGGATTTCTTTTATTTTTTCTAAATTAAGTTCTCTGGCAAGCACGACTCTTGAAACTCCGATTTTATTAAAAAAGCTTGCTTTTTCAAGAGTCCGGTTATCACATTGCGTGCTCATATGAGCCGGAATAGAAAGACCTGCGTCAATCATTTTCTTTAATAAGCCCATATCCTGTATAATAACTGCATCAACCCCTATTTTATCAAGCTCTTTTACAAGTCTGAACGCATCTTCAATTTCATCATCTTTAAGTATTGTATTAACAGTAATAAAAACTTTTGCCCAAAATTTATGAGCATAGTTAACAACTTCTCTTATATCCTCAAGAGAATTCTGCGCGTTTCTTCTTGCTCCAAAGGCTGAAGCTCCCATATAAACAGCATCCGCCCCGCAGTCAATTGCAGCAAATGCGGTTTCCTTGTCTTTTGCCGGTGCAAGAAGTTCTGTAAACACAATATTCCTTTCTTATAGTATTATATAATATAACAAGAAAGAGTTGTTTTAAATACATACTGATATTCTTGAATGCCGGGTGCCGCACTAGTGTCCAAGAAAAATTTTAGAGGTTCGCCCCCAGCCAAATATCAGTTAGAACCCCTCCCCGAAATCAAAGATTTCGACCCTCCCACAGGGGGCGGGTAAACTCCACGCCTGGCGTGACGGCGCCCTCGCCCCTTGTGGGAGAGGGAAGAATTTCAAGTTGAGCTAAAGCGAAACTTTGAAATTCGGGTGAGGGGTCTTTTTTATGTCTTTACATTATATTATTTCTGGCAAATTGTGAGATATATTTATATAAGGGTTTCTCTTTTCAATTTTTCTTGGACACTAATGCCTTACGGGAGAGGAGCAGCCGTGTTTGAGGCGGGAGCCGAAAACTACGGATG
>CALUVK010000144.1 GCA_944324205.1 Candidatus Gastranaerophilales bacterium
GTATGAATTAGTGCTGATGCTTCTTTTGATACAATATGCACTCCATAAATCAAATCATCCTTTGTAATAATTTTAATAAATCCGTCCGTCATATTATCACACCATGCTTTACCTAAAGCCGTAATTGGAAGTTTTTTTATAGTATAACTTTCGTCACAATCCTGTTCCCTTAATCCTAACCAGGCAAATTCGGGTTCTCCATACACAATCGAAGGAGTAAGTTTTCTATCAAAAGGTATTCCCAGTGCAAACTCTTTTGCCTGATGAATGGCATAATGCGCAAGCTGAATTTCGCCGCAAGCATCACCCAGTATTATATCAGGATTGCAATTCAGGCTGCAAACAGGCTCCCTTCCTACTGCAGAAAGTATAAAGTCCGGCTGTATTATAACATCATTATTAAGGTGTACTTTTTGGTTTTCTATTTTTTCAATTGAAGTGTTTAGGTAAAATTTTATATTTTTCTGTTTAAAGATACGCTCAATCCTTTTTGAGACTTCAATATCCGCTATCGGTAAAAGATGTTCTTTTGTCTCTATAATATGAACTTCTGTACCGAAATTGCTTAAAATTCTTGCCCATTCAATTCCGATAGCACCGGAGCCTATGATTAAAACTCGTTTAGGGAGCTCTTTTAGGTTTAAAATATCATCAGAGCTTAGAATGAATTTCCCGTCAAACTCCAGCCCTTTTAATTCCCTGGGTTTTGCTCCGCAGGCGAGTATTATTTTATCTGCTTTATAATCATCTTCTCCGGCTGATATTATATTATTATCCTTTATAAAGGCTTCTTTATAAACTGTTTTTACGCCGGAATTTTTAACCGCAAGTTCCAGCGCTTTTCGGACTTTTTCTACTGTTTTGTCTTTTTTTTCAACGACTTTTGAAAAATCAAACTTAAAATTTTCAAAACTAACTCCGATATCAGCAGAGTTTAAGAATTGGTTATATAATTCGGATGAATGCAAAAATGATTTTGTCGGAATACATCCGCGGTTAAGACAAGTCCCACCGAGTTTATCTTTTTCAAATAAAACTACCGAAAATCCTTGTTTTGCAAGAAGCATGCCTGCTGTATATCCGGCAGGCCCTCCGCCTATAATTCCGTAATCAAACTTTTCCATATGCTTATTCTAGCACATTAATTTAAACTTTCATACTGCCGGACGGATAAGCCGGTTTTTTATTGAAATATTTTTGAAAATCAGAAGCTCCGGCGTTTCTAAGAACGGGAGTAACAATATTTGATGCTACGATACTTGCTCCTACAGTTCCAAGCGTTGTTACATAATTCTTGTATGAATAATATGATTCTGTCGGGAATTTAGGGTTGTTTTTTAAAACTTCATCCAAATCCAGTGATAATTTCCCGACTTTATCGCCATATAAATCTTTATTTTTATTAAGATAATCTCTGACTTTTTGAGGAGCAATTTTTCCTGTAGAAGCCATTTTTGAAACTACTTTTTTAGTCATTTGAGTAATTAAGAAAAAAGAGCCGATATTTACGACCGCGTCCAAAACTTCCTGCGGAACAAGGAAAGCTTTTTGTTCTCTTGGAATTTTAGGATTAAAAAGAACAGCACCGATTTGTGCAAGAGATGATAATCCCCAGCCGATGGTTCCTGTTACAACAAGCATTTTTGCAGTGTTTTTTTTGAAATTTTGATAAACCCACTCTAGAGGTGATTTAAAGAAATTAGGATTAGCCATTTTTCTTCGCCTCCTCTATTTTTGCAGTTTGGTCATTTAATAAATTTGTTAAGAAAATTGTAATAGGTGCATCAAGAACAAAATTGGTTACACTCATTGCAGCAAGTGCAAGTCCCATCGCCAAAGCACTCCTATAATTTTTTAAGAATTTTTCATTATTAGCAATTTCAGATAAAAACCTCTTAGGAAGCAATTTTTTGCCAAATTTAGATTTACAGGCTATGTTAGTCATATTTTCAACCGCAGTATAAATAGGCCCTCTGACTACAAACATACCAACGCCTGTTCCAGCAATGATTTTAGCAATGGTTCTGTTTCTTGCAATTTTTCTTGTGTCATCATCTACTCTGTGATTGTAATAATCAATGGCCGGCTGGGTTGCTAAAGCTGTCACCCCCATAACTCCACGATTTATATGAGGTTTAGATACCCAGTTATCAAAATTATTCCTCTGTTCAATTTTTTTAGCAGAATCCTTGGCTGTATGCATAGGTGTAAGGTCAATCGCTTTTTGTATGACCTTATCTTGCAGTTTTTTCCACCATTTACCACGCATTGCGACACTATTGTTATAATTGTATTCCGGCTGTATATTCATAGTCTACACTTCTTCCTAACGGTATAAAACCGCTGAAACTTTAAAATTGACTTTTTCTCAAAAATTGTTACAATTTTCTTAACATTTTATTTTATATAATCCGGCAGAATTCTTCTTCTAACCATTCTATTAAAGGCTTATCCTCCCCAAAATAGATATTAAATTCTTTTTCTATTTTAGAACTTCTCAAAAATTTTCTGTCAATATTGTATGCTGCCGGCTCCGTACCATCTTCAGCATTTCCGGTAATTTTATGTACATTTTTATCATACACATTTGAATAATTCAAATCTAAATCAACACAAAAAGGCATTCTCTTCCTACCTTTTTCATCATACGAAATGAGCCCGAATGTTCTGCAAATAATTGCCCTTGCGGGATAAACAGAACACCGGTTATCAACGAGAAAGGGACATTCATACATCTTTTCGCGAGATTTTTCTAAAAGATTTGAAATATTTTCATTTACCCTGTCTTTTACACTATCTTCAAGCTCGTTATAATAAAACATTAAGTTTATATACTCAAGCTCCGAAATCGGATATTCACCCTCTCTGCAACAGTAAGCACAGCCTTCTTTACATTTTATAAAAGGTTTTTGAGCTTCAAACATTTTTTTGAGTTCATTATCAAGAAAATTTAAATATTCCCTGTATCTGGTTATCAAATTGATTCCTCACTTGCATTTCTTTGAGCTTTTATGGCTTCGCATCTTTCAAGTTTTGTAAATAGCTGATAATTTATTTCTCCGCCGACTAATATCAGAATTGATGTATAATAGAGCCACATCATCATAACCGCAAAGCCAGCAATTGTACCATATACAAAGTTATATGTATGCAAATTATTGATGTAGACTGAAAACAGCCACGAACCAAGCAGCCAGGAAATACAAAAAAATATCGACCCCGGAAGTGCGCTATGTCTCCTTAATTTCTCATTTCCGCTCAAATCAGGAAGAATATAATAACTTAAATACGCCATTATAAACAATGTTAAAAACGCAATCGGCCAGCGCACAAAAAGCATTATATTAGCCAAATGCTGTGTCATTCCGATATATGCAACCAGGAATTTTATAATTACTTTACCGAATACGATTAAAGTAATACTCAGGAATAAAACCAGAGTGCTTACAAACACCATGATTAAAGCTAAAATTCTTGAATATATAAAATTTCTTGTTTCTTTTACTTTATAAGCTCTGTTTAATCCTTTAGCAACAATAGCTACCGTATTTGTTGAAAGAAACAATGTAATACAAAAACCTAAAACTGCAACCAGCCCGCCTTTTTTAAAGAAAAAGACTTCGTTTAATACGGTATTAACAACATTTAAAACATCCTGCGGCATAATGCTCTGCATAAAAACAAAAATAGGCTGCATGAAGTTTTGTTTTCCCATGTAACCGAACAATGCCGTTAAAAACAATATAAAAGGACAAATTCCGATACAGAGCATAAATCCCATTTCAGATGCCATTCCGAAATAATCATGCTCTATAACAGATTTGATAATATTTTTTATTGTCCTGAATGTTCGTTTCACAATTTAATTTCTTTCAATATTTTTTTTACTGCTTCATCAATACCGGCTTTAATAGTGCATCCTGCTGCAAAAGTGTGTCCGCCGCCTCCGAATGATGAACAAATTTGTGCAACATCGGATTTTTTACTCCGCATAGAGACTTTAGTTAATTTATTATCAACCTCTTTTACAACAAAAGAAACCTCTGTTGTATCAATTGCGCGGAGAGTTTCCGCAAGCCCGTCTGTATAATCATCCCCTGCCGAAAACTTTTCTAAATCTTTTTTATAGACAGTTGTATAAGCAATCTTGTTGTCATTAAGAAACACAGCCTTATTTATACAGTAGTTCTGGAACATTACAAGATTTTTTGTTTTTGTTTCATAACATTTTTTGTATATAAAATTCGGATTAGCACCGGCATCAACCAAATCAGCAGCAGCTCTAAGTGCAGACGCGGAAGTATTCTCAAACCTGAAATTCCCTGTATCCGTCATAATAGCGGTATAAAGACAAACTGCGGAATCTTTATCAATCTTCCAATCGTTTGCTTTAAAATAATCGTACAAAACTTCTCCGCACGAGCTTGCTTCGGGATTTATAAGCTGATAATCGCCAAATCCCGGATTAGTTTTGTGATGGTCTATATTTATTGTACATTTTGCCTTATCAAAAAAGATTTTAGAATCCATCACTCTGTCTATTGCTGCAACATCAAGCGTTATAACAAGGTCGTAAACAAGTGATTTATCAAAATACCTTTCAGCCTTATCAACATTAGGCAGAAATTTATAGTTATACGGCAGGTTTGATACGATACTCATATCCGCTTTTTTCTTAAATCTGTTATAAATCATACTGTACATAGCGCACATTGAACCTAACGTATCGCCATCCGGATTCATATGAGATAAAAGCAGTATCTTTCCGCTCTGTTTTATGAT
>CALUVK010000145.1 GCA_944324205.1 Candidatus Gastranaerophilales bacterium
ACAATGCTTGAATTAAATAAAAGACTTACTATGGTTTGCTACGGAGTCGTTGCTAAATCGGCCAAATACGTTCAAACGGAAGCTGCTTAATAATCTAAGCTGATATGTTTGTTAATATTTATAACTGTATATGAGGAACACAAAACATGCCAAGTGAAATTACAGAATTAAATGAAGAGTTTATTCAGGATGTTCATGAAGAATCAAAAGAAACTGTTTCAAAGCGTAGAGCACTGCTTTTGTTTGCTAATCGCTCAAAGCTTGAATCATTAAGATTCTTTATTGTATAATCTCCTTATGGCTGTATATTTTTATTATGGGGATGAAGATTACAATATAGAACTTGAACTTTCAAATATGAGTTCCAAATTGAATCCTGATTTTAAATCAATGAGCTATCAGGTTTTAGATAATCCTTCATATCCGGATTTAATAACAGCTTTAAGAACACCTCCGATGATGTTTGGTGATATGCTTATTATCATCAATGCGGAGGATTATTTTTTATCTAATAAAAATTTTTTTGATGATAATGAAATTGCGGATATAGAAGATGCTCTCAAACACAATCCGGAAACTTTAGATATAGTATTTGTAGTACGTCTTCCGAGAAATGAGGGTAAAAAATTAGATTCCAGAAAAAAACTTTATAAAATTTTGTCAAAATTTAATTCTAAAGAATTTCCAACACTCAAGACTTATAAGACTGCAGAAATTTCAGCATGGATAAAGAAACAAGCAAAAAGTAAAGGAATAACCGTAAAAGATGATACTACTATGCTTTTAATTGAACAAATTGGTAACAACTTAAGAGAATTTAATACTGAATTAGATAAACTTAAACTTGTTGCTTATCCTGAAACTGTTATTACCCCTGAAATGGTGAGTGAAATTTGTATTTCAAATCAGGATTTATTCAATTTAACAGAACTTATTATGAAAAATGAAAGAGACAAGGCGCTTTTAGAATTTCAAAGACTTTTAGATAAAAAACATCCGCTTGAACTCTTATCTGCAATTCAAACTATGCTTAGAAAATGGATTATTTTAAAAACAAAATCAGCGTCTTCTTCTCCAACAGAGCTTTCAAGACTTACAGGTCAACATGAGTTTGTGGTTAAACAAACTTTAGAAAAGTTAAAACATACAAACCTTAGAGATTTGGTAAAATTAAAAGAAAATTTATTCGAAGTTGAATACAAGATTAAATCGGCAGAGTCAATTGATATGATATCGGAGGTTGAGTGTGCTATTATCAGATAGATACCCATTTTTGACAGATTATTTTACAAAGGCCGTTATGGGAGAGCACAATGCGCTTCCTCAAAGTATTTTATTTTATGGGAGTGATTTAGAGGCTCAATATACACTTGCTAAAGAAATCGCGCGGCTTTTGAATTGCAAAGAGGATAAATCTGATAATTGTGAATGTTTAAATTGTAAATGGATTAGAGACAATTCCCATCCTGCAGTACTTACGTATTCAAGACTGGATAATAAACCGGAGGATGATGAGTCAAAAACAGTAATTTCTATCAAGCAGGCTCAAAAAATTAAAGAAAACCTTGTTTCGGCATCTGACTATCATAGAGTTTTTATTTTTTGCGACAGAGATGAGGATGGAAACATTACAGGACTTAATCCCTTAAACTTTCAGGCAGAAACGGCAAATTCTTTATTAAAGATTATAGAAGAGCCGCAGCCGGGTGTTACATTTATTTTTCTAACCAGATATGTTGATGATGTTTTATCAACTATAATTTCACGTTCGCAGTGCTTTTTTGTACCGGCTGCGGGAAAAGTTAATTACGACTATTCTGTAATTGACGGGATATTTACAGATTATTTAAACTTTGAAAGAAAAGATGTTTTTGACATCTCGCAGAGACTTGCTGATTTAACAAAAGAAACTTCGCTTATTTCTATTCTGGAAGGTATACAGAATTATATGCTTGCGTTATTAAAAGCAAATCCGAAAGAACAAATTTTTCTTAAGCATATAAAATACGTTGAGGAAGCTATAAACCAATCCCGACTAGGTATGCGTCCGATTAATATTTTAGATGATTTATGTCTTAAGGTTATTAGTTAATTTATATCCCTTTACTCCTTACCTCTTTACCCTTCATGCGGCGGAGCTATGGTACCTAATAGATATGCATCTACATAAATACAATATATGTATATGAAATAAATTATAATCCCTATTAATAATAAGATTACAAAAAGAAATGCAGTATTTGTCAATGCTTGACCAAAACTAAGAATTGTTTGTATAAGAGAGATAAAGAAAGATATTATAAAATTAAATATACAAAAAATCGTGCTGTTCAAAATATACTTTCCGGTATAATTTCCGGCAATATATATTGCTTTTCTTAAATTCCAAACTGCTACAACAGAGTCTCTATTGGCATAATTCCATAAAAAAGCCGGAATTAAAAACCAGTAAATTAAAACGGCACCAATTAAAGCGTATGGATAAGCTGGATTTGCAAAAACGCTCATATTAAAAAATCTGCATCCTATAGCACCTATAAACCCGCTTATTAACAATAACATAATTAATGGTATTGCCATTAATATATTTGCAACTACAGAAGCTATTCCACGCCAGATTAATCTGAAAGTTTTAAGTTCAGGAAGTTCAATTTTATAAACCTGTTTAATTTTACCGTTATAAACGCTATTTGCAACAATATCCCAATCTCTTGATATAATGTTTTCGGTAAGCTTCCACATATATCCTTGCAAACACAAAAACGGCGCTGCAAACAGCAGTGCTGTTAGAATTAGAAGAGCAATTTGAAAATTTATCTGTAAAAAATTAGGAAAAAGAAATAAAAATATTGATAAAATAATTGCCGGAATAAAAAATTTAATCAATATGCCGGCAAGGTACCAAAAATGTTCTTTAAAATCTTTGTGCTTAAACATCCAAATAAACGGTTGTATCATAAATCTTTTTCCTTAACTTCTTTTTTTGTTGTAATTTTGCTTTATAGCGGTTTTAGAGTCATCAATACCTGCTTGTAGTTTGTATAAGAGCGGTCTGAATATATCCTCCCTATTTCCCCCTCCTATTTACCCCCTAACCTCTGGAGAGAGAAATGCTGGTGACACCTGCATTTCTTGCGCTGTCCATAAGTTTTACCACAGCACCGTGCTCGGCGTTTTCATCTGCCTGAATAAGGAGACCGTCAGGAAAATCTTTAGCATTTTGAGAAACAGTACTTTCTATGTCTGCAGCTTGAATTTCTGTATCGTTAAAATAATACTTGTTATCCGCTGTAACACTGAAATTCATTATTTTAGGATCTTTCATAATCTGCTCTTCGTTAACGATTTCCGGCACCGCAAGATTTAACCCCTGCTGGTCAAGAAGCGGCGCTATTACCATCATTATGATAAGAAGTACCAAAAATATATCGGTAAGCGGTGTAATATTTATTTCATTGAAACTATCACGCATTTTTATTCACTCCAATTTTCATATTGATTTTCTTGAGGAAGAGCTGTTGAAGCTCCTTGCAGTGTATTGTTAGAAGTATAATTAGTTGTTGCTTCTTCCTGCATTTGCTCTAACTTTCTCTGATCTTTTTTATTAAGAGGTTCGCCCGCTACAATGAGCTTTTTATAATGTGCGTCTTGAGCTGCATCCATTATATCCATAATGACGGAGCTTTTGACTTTTTCATCAGCTTTAACCACAACTTCGGCTTTTTCATTATCGCCTTTGAGTTTTTCAAGGTCAGAGGCAAGGTTTGCAATGGATGAGCGTTTTGTATCAACGTAAACAGTCCCGTCTTTAGTCACCGATACGGTAACTTTTCCCTGCTCAATAGATGTTCCGCTGTTGACTTCCGGAATAGTAATCGTATTATCAACAGTCTGGAAAGTCGGTGCAACAACCATCATAATGATTAGAAGCACCAGAAATATATCCGTAAGCGGAGTTATGTTAATCTCTGTGAATAAAGCTTTTTTACCTGATTTTATTGCCATAATTTAATCCTCCCCCCTCTCCCTGCGGGAGAGGGATGGGGTGAGGGGAGTGGGAAAATTATCACACTGAATTATCCCTTTCACCTCTTACCCATTTTCTTTACCGCTAACCCAATGCTACACTGGTTTTTGATTGTACATTCACTTCTTCATCTGAATCAACGAAGCTTAAGAACAATAATTTGATTAATTGGAAATCATCTTCAAATCTTCTTACTGTTGATTGGAATGTGTTGTAGCATACAACTGCTACAATAGCGACACCAAGACCGAATGCAGTTGCAATAAGAGCAGAACCGATACCCATTGCAACCGCGGCTGATTGATTACCTTGAGAAGCCAGATCCTGGAATGTATAAAGAATTCTGACTACCGTACCAAACAACCCTAAAAACGGTGCAACACCGCCTATCGTACCTAATATTGTTAATCTGTGCTCCAATTTTCTTGTAGCGAGAGCTGATGCAATATCGAATGAGCGGGAGAAGCCTTTTTTCTGTTCGGATAGAATTCTAACACCTTCTTCCGTAACTTCACCGATAATTCCGCCGCATTGTACTGCAAGGTTTTGTGCCCCCATGAGGTTATTTTTTGCTAATTCTTTTTGGAGTTTCGGAATAAACTCAATAACGTTTCTTTTGTTTGCATTATAGAATGCAGCCCTGTCTATTGCAACCATAACGGTAAGAATAGAGCAGATTAAAATCGGCAGTAACACCGGCCAGTCTAATTGAATTGAATGTAATAATAGTTCCATAATTTATTTCCCCTTATCTT
>CALUVK010000146.1 GCA_944324205.1 Candidatus Gastranaerophilales bacterium
TGTTATCAAAATGAATAAAACAGAAGTTACTATAGCAGAAATGCACAATCTTGTTGAAGGTGCTCTTGAGCATATTAGTCCGATTGTAGCACAAAGCTATAGAAATTACAGAAACTACAAGCAGGATTTTGTACACATGTTAGACAAAGTTTATCAAGAATCTCAAAGAATTATGTATATTGGCGACAAGGAAAATGCCAATGCTGATTCTACGCTCGTTTCAACAAAACGTTCTTTGATATTTAATGAATTAAATAAAGAACTTTATAAAAAATTCTTCTTGACAGTGGATGAATTGCAAGCTATAAGAGATGGGTATATTTATATTCATGATATGTCAGCAAGGCGCGATACAATGAATTGCTGTTTGTTTGACGTCGCTTCTGTTCTTAAAGGCGGATTTGAGATGGGAAATTTGTGGTACAATGAGCCCAAGTCTCTTGATGTAGCATTTGATGTAATTGGTGATATTGTTATGGCAGCCGCAAGCCAACAATATGGCGGTTTTACAGTTGCGGAAGTTGATAAAATATTGGCACCTTATGCAGAAAAAACTTTTGAAAGACAAAATGATAAATATTTATGCCTGGGTCTTTCGTTTGAAAAAGCAAGAGAAGCTGCTTTAGAAGATGTAAAAAAAGATTTTGAACAGGGTTTCCAGGGATGGGAATACAAATTTAATACAGTAGCATCTTCCCGCGGAGATTATCCTTTTATTACTGTGACAGCAGGGCTTGGTACAGAGCTTTATGAAAAAATGGCTACAATGGCTATGCTTAAAATCAGAATGGGCGGTCAGGGTAAGAAAGAATGCAAAAAGCCTGTATTATTCCCTAAAATAGTATTCTTATACGATAAAAAACTCCACGGCGAAGGCGGAGTAAATGAAGATTTATTCAAAGCAGGTGTTGAATGTTCTAAAAAGACAATGTATCCTGATTGGCTCTCTCTCTCAGGAGAAGGGTATGTAGCTTCTATGTACCAGAAATACGGCAGAGTTGTATCTCCGATGGGCTGTAGAGCTTTCTTATCACCCTGGTTTGAAAGAGGCGGAATGAACCCTGCTGATGAAAACGATAAGCCGATTTTTGTCGGAAGATTTAATATCGGCGCAATAAGTCTTCACCTGCCGATGATCTATGCAAAAGCTAAAAAAGAAAGCAAGGATTTTTATGAAGTTCTAGATTATTATATGGAATTAATCAGACAGCTCCATATTAGAACGTATGATTATTTAGGTGAAATGAAAGCATCTATCAATCCTCTTGCATTCTGTGAAGGCGGATTTTTAGGCGGTCATCTGGGCATTCATGATAAAATCAGACCGATTTTGAAATCATCAACAGCTTCATTTGGAATTACCGCGTTGAATGAATTGCAGGAAATCCATAATGGTAAATCACTTGTAGAGGATGGTGAATTTGCTCTTGAGGTTATGGAATACATTAATAAAAAGATTCAGAAATTTAAAGAGGAAGATGGCATTTTATATGCAATTTACGGAACCCCTGCTGAAAACTTGTGCGGTTTGCAGGTAAAACAGTTCAGAAAGAAGTATGGAATTGTAGCGAATGTATCTGATAAACCGTATGTTTCAAACTCATTCCACTGCCACGTTTCAGAACAAATTGGACCTATTGAAAAACAAGATTTGGAAGGCAGATTCTGGGATTTATTCAACGGTGGTAAGATTCAGTATGTAAAATATCCGATTGATTATAATACAGAGGCTGTAGAAACTTTAATAAATAGAGCAATGGATAAAGGTTTTTATGAAGGTGTAAATCTTTCACTATCTTATTGCGATGATTGCGGTCATCAGGAATTGAATATGGATGTATGTCCTAAATGCGGCTCAAAGAATTTGACAAAAATTGAGCGTATGAACGGCTATCTTGCTTATTCAAGAGTAAAAGGTGATTCAAGACTTGCTGATCACAAGATGGAAGAGATTAAAGACAGAGTAAGCATGTAAGAGTATTTTAAATATAAAAGAAAGGGCGTAAAACGAATGGTTTGCGCCCTGTTTTATACATTCTAGAATTATGAATAGTTTCTTATTACTACCTTATGGATGTAATAATACACTATATAGATTACTATACATAGTAATTTACTATATTATTCTCTTAAAGTCAACTGTATTACCCTGATTATATCGTTACAATTTATAAAAGAACATTCTATCCTATTAATATGAATGAAATAAAACATAAACTTGGAAAAAGAATAAAAGAACTTAGAGAGAAGCAGGGCTTTACACAACAAGAACTAGCTGAACTTGCCGGTATTGATCAAAGAAATTTGAGTAAGATTGAATGCGGTGTTACATTCCCTTCAAAGAGTTTAGCAGAGCTTGCAAATGCTCTGAAGATTAGCTTACCTCATCTTTTTGAATTTGAACATGTTGATCTTTCTCCTGATGAAATGCGAGAACTTATCAAAGATAAGATAGAAATGCTTAAAGATGAGCATGTGGGTATAATATATAGATTAATCCTTACAATGTATCAATAAAACTTTACACTTGTAATATTTTTTACAAAGATAAAGTGATTATGATATAATTTTATATATTGGAAGGGGTTAATGGGGAGATGAATTATCATAATATTACAAAAGACGATATGCTAAATGGTGATGGTTTACGCGTCGTCCTTTGGGTTTCTGGCTGTACACATCATTGTCATGGTTGTCAAAATCCGATAACCTGGGATGTAGCCGGTGGTATCCCTTTTGATAAAGCGGCAGAAGATGAATTATTTGAGGCTCTTGATAAGCCGCACATTTCCGGAATAACTTTTTCTGGAGGTGATCCTTTGCATCCATTTAATAGAGAAGAAGTTTTTAGGTTGGCAAAAAAAGTTAGAGAAACATTCCCGCAAAAAACAATTTGGCTCTACACAGGTTTTCTCTGGGAAGAAATCAAAGATATTCCAGAAATCAAGTATCTTGACGTTGTTGCGGAAGGTAAATTTGTTATGGAATTATTAGATCCAAAGATTCACTGGGTAGGAAGTTCTAACCAGAGAGTTATTGATGTTCAACCTACTCTGGAGAGCGGTGAAATCGTACTTCATACTACATAACAAAAAACTATTTTATTTTTTTGCCAAGTCTATCTACATATTCTTTTGAAAATCTGGTTATTAGTCCAGGCTCGGTGTGATATGCTCCGGTAAGGCTAAAACGAGGAAGTAGCCCTAAAAAGTCTTTTATTTTGTCCTTAACGGAATTTTCTTTTCTAAAACTTAACTTTAATTTATATATTTTTTGACCTATGTAATGGTTTGAATCAAATTTATTTTTAACTTTTTTGGATGCAATACGTCCAACAATATCATATCCATTTGTAAGCTCTTTAAGTTCGTCAAAATTATTGAAAGCATACTTTAAATTGGGAGTCCAGCCAATCCCCTTTTTTATAAGTCTACCTCTACAGTTGGGTGTGATGTTACTATTAAGCGGGGTTATGTTCATATTTTTAAGTCTCCTTCCAAATGTCGTAGATACATTTTACTTCATAAAAATAAAATGTAAATATAATGCTTATGTTTTACAAGTCTTAATAACGTTATGGAACCGGGTCATATCCGCCTTCATTAAGCGGGTGACATCTACAAATCCTTTTAATCCCAATCCAACCCCCTTTTATCACTCCATATTTTATAATAGCTTCTTTCATATATTCAGAGCATGTTGGATAAAAACGGCATCGAGGTGGTGTGTGTATTGAAATTTTCTGATAAGCAGTAATAAAAAAAAGTAAAAGTTTTTTTATCATGTAAATATCTTAGCACAAACGGTTAATCACCTGTATAAATCTTTGCTTCAACATTCTTATGCGGTAAAATCATTTCTTCCATGGAGCGAAATAGCTCTGCTTTGGTTTTGGCTTCAATAAATCGGCCTCCGGTAACATCTGCGGTGCATTGAAGTTGAGCAAGGTCATCTCTATCATTCACGTTAAAAGCAATTACATCAATTTTTATATCCCGCCTGGTTTTAACTAGCTCTATAGAATAATCACACGGGCTTTCATCACAATTTTCCCCTCCGTCGGTCAATAGTATAATGTGTTTTATACCATCTAAATCTTCTAAATCGTTTTTAACAGCTTGTTTTAATGAATATGTAATCGGAGTCATACCGCGCGGGCGTAATCGTGACATCTCTGATAAAATTATATCAGAATTGGCAAAATTTAAAGGAACAATTAATTCTGAACTTCTGCAAGCATTATATGCCAGTAAATTGCAAGTGTGTCCGTAAACCCTCATTCCGATTTTTGTTTTAGGAGAAATTTGAGGTAAAATATATTGCATCAATTCTTTAACTTGATTAGCTTTCGTTTTATGCTCTAAATATTCTCCCATACTGTTTGAATAATCAACAACAAATAATAATTTGTCTCCGTTGTTTTTATAATTATAACTTTCCGGCATATAAACTTCATATGCAAATACAGGAATAACAAAAAGAGATATTAAAAACAGAATTTTTTTCATACCAAAGATTAACTTACGATAAGTAATAAAAAAATTGCCCGATAAGATAGAATTGCTATATCAAAGTTAAGTTAACAAAAATTAATTCTATAATTAGTTTTTATATTTTAATTTATAAATAAAAACTTTATATAAGTGCGATTTTGTTACCTGCTAGGCTCGCAGGTGGGTGAGTGCCTTAACCAATCCGTTTCCCGCTGGCGATTTTGTATCGGCGGGTATACTTCAATAATTATAGAGCTTACTCTCCCTATTTATAAAAATGTAGGAACA
>CALUVK010000147.1 GCA_944324205.1 Candidatus Gastranaerophilales bacterium
ACAAACTCTCCTGCCGGCTGTTTAATCCGCGGAAGAGGCTGGTTTTCATATGCCTGCAGAACCTGAAGCAAGAGTTCAATCCCGATTACATTCAGTTCGTTAAAAATAGTTCCCATTGTAGCTTTTGAATGTATATGATAAGGTTTCTGTGCAATAATATCTCCTGTATCAAAACTTTCATCCATAAAATGAATTGTAACTCCGGTCTCTGTCTCACCGTTCATAATAACTCTTGAATAAGGATTTCCGCCCCTGTATTTTGGAAGCATTGAAGGATGGACATTAATAAATCCGTCTTTTACTGACTCCAAAAGGATTTTAGGAATTTTGTAATTAAACGAACAGACAACAGCTGCATCTATATCCAGAGCACGAATTGTTTCAATAAGCTGCGGCTCATCAAGTTCATCGTAATCTATATAATTAAGCCTTCTTGAAAGAACAAACTGCTTAAAATCATAAAACATATTATGGTCTTTTTTAGGCCCCATAACCCCGACAATATTAACGCCTGCCATTAAAAGCCCGTCGAGCCCGATATAGGCCATATCAGGAATTCCGACAAAAAGTATTCTTTTTTTGAACAGGACTCTATTGAACATTAAACTTTTACCTTAACCATTTCTTCAAGAATTTTTGAGCAATCACTAACCATATTTGTGCAATGTGCTTTTCTCTCAGGAGAAGCCATATCCATTCCGGCAGTCAAGACTCTGCAGCAAGTTGCCCTATGACTTTTTTTGAATTCATCAATAAATGATTTTGCCTTAGCCCTTGCAAGGACTTCGTTTCCGGCTTCATTTTCACGCCCGAAAAGATAACCTATAACTATCTGTGAAGCAGCAACAGCACCGCATAAGCATCCGGAGCCCATGCCGCCGGAAAATGCTGTAGCGACAGGAAGAAGTTCTTTCGGTACAAGTCCTTTTTCGATTGCTTCCATAATCACGCTTTCCGCGCAGGTATAACCATTATTAAAATATTCTGCAGCTTTCATTATTTCCAATCCTCTTTGAATTATTACTATATTATCATCAAATCGGATTTTTAACCAGATGTAAAAGAAAAAACGTGTATAAAAATCGATAGATATATAACATAATGTAAAAAATTAGCCATATTTGCTTGAACCTTATGTTATTCTTATGATAGACTAAATTTAATATTTAACCTCTAATGGTACATATTAATGAAAATACAAAGTAGTCTGTAGGTTTTGGTAATCTTTGATCACCGAAAGATTTTTGTTGGTCTAAATTTTAATTTACACCAACCTACTTGTTATTTTAAGTTGAAAATCAAGCTAAAATATTATATAAGGTAATAACAACGTAATAAAATAGTATAGAGGTGTATTATGGCTCAATCAAATATTTGTGGTATGAATGGGGGTTTCTTGATGGTTATAATGCAGCTCCTACAGAATATGAATGGCGCTGTGAGCCATTTAGTTTTGATAATATTAAGAGGGGGACTGTGAGTTATGATGATAAGAAAAATGAAGTTTGCAGCCTAGCTGTCGCATATGATAACTTGAAATTAGCATCCACTCTTGATAAAAGTATTTATAGTTCATATATAAATAGTAGACGTGGGCGAATAAATCAACATAAGCAATTATTAGAAAATTATTTTAATAGAATCCGTGCTTACGGTTATGAGCCACCACCTAATACATACAAGGAATATGTAACATTGTTAAAAACAATATAATAAAGGATAAATATGAAAGTACAAAGTATTGGGCATAATAGCATCAGAGTTCAAAATAATAACTATCAATATTGCGGACAGACAGCATTTACATCTAATAGCGGTGTTGTCTATGAAGGTGATTACGTAAAAATTCCTAAAGAAAAGTATGAGCGTGATAAATTTTGGAAGCGGGTCGACTATGTTGCCCTGGCTGGATTTCTTGTATATTGTCTATATCAAATTTTTAAGAAGGGCGGACAACCTCCCTCTATTTAAAATCTCCATGTTAAACACTATCAGTCCAAATATAAATTTCAAATCAGGATTAAATACAGCGCTTGTCAAACAATGCCGGAATACAAATGTAAGGAATTTGGAAAAAAGTTTGGGTTCAAAGAATATTCCATCTGACTTCGGTTTCAACAAGCCTGTTGCTTTTGCTGTCGGCAAAGTTTTTGAAATATTTAATCTTTTGAAAAAACAAGCAAAAATGTTTGATATATCAGCTCCCCGAATACAGGCTTATTTAAAATCTGATTTAAATTTTAATTTTAATGGTTATGGATTTTGTGTCCCTGAAACTCAATCAATCCTTAAAAACCAACCGCCATTTGAAACAGGTTCATTATTCTTCCAGAAAGAAAATTTTATTGAAGAAATAGATCAAAAATCCGATAAGAGTTTTTTAAATAATGAGAGAAGCTCATCACATTATTTAGCTCCATTTATTCATGAATTTCTGCATGGAATTTATATAGATTATGTTTATAAAAAATACGGCTATGAAGGTGAGTGTCCATATACTGCGCAAAAATACAAGAGTAGCGAAAAAAACTGCGGGTTAAAAGTTATGAATATATTACAAAACTTTCAATTTAATAATTGCGAAAATGAACTTATAAGAAATATTCTTGGGAAATATGCCGCAACATCTAAAAATCAGTATCATGAAGTCTTTGCGGAAACTTTCACACAAGTTATATGCAAATCTTTATCAGATAAAGATTCTTTACCAATAAAAAATCCGCTTGATGAATTAAAAACATACCCGAGAGAGTTCATCAATATAATCAAAAAACTTTTTGTATAATAAAAAAAGAAACCGGTTTTGAATTTAAAACCGATTTCTTTCAATAAGAGCGAACGACTTATACTTACTATTCGCCGCTGCAGCCGAATGCGATAGTTACGTGTTCTTTCGGGTTAATAGCAGAGATTTTGTAGCCTTTAGCATCTACAAGGTAGCCGATTTCGTCGCCTGTTGCCTGAACAAGACCGACTGTACCTGATACGGCAGTTCTTGTGATATCTATAGGAGCTTTAATTGTATCTTTAACAACATCTCCTACACTTCTTGCTGATGCCATAAACTGACCCTGGAAGGCTTCGCCAAGCGCAATACCTGTACCTGATGCTACGTCTTCTAAAGCGTTACCTAAGTTAGACAGCATACCGCCTGTTGTACGGCCTACTATACCTAACATCTGGCCGCCCCAGGTTAGAGGAGCTGTTACAATTCTTGATACAATATTAGGAGTATTAGATTTGTTGATTTCTGCATTAAGTATTTGTCTGGGTAATGTTGCCCTGCATCCGCAGTTTTCGATTTCTGTAAATGCAAGCTTCAAAGCACCCTTCTGGCAGCCTGACGGTCTTACGACTTCGACAACTTTACCGTATACATTAGAGCCGCAAGGATACAATTGACCGTTAATTGTTACATCTTCTAACGTTTTAGCTGCAAACTTCTGGCCGACGTGAGAAGATTTAGCACTTACCTGATCCTTGAATTCTAACTGTAATGTCGGAATTTGAACGATTTCTTCATTTTCAATAAATGCTTTCTTGTCAACAGGACAAATCGGGCAATCGTTATTTGCTGTTACAGGGTTTTTATCTATACCTGCTGCAACACGGATATTCTGTAACATTGCTGCGATTTCTGCACGTGAAGCATCTTTAAACGGAGCAATTTTATTCGGATTTGGCGAGTTATTCAATGCACCTTTATCTAAAGCTTTAGCGATAGGAATTTGTGCCCATTCAGGAACAGTGTTTCCGTCGGAGTATTTAGATAAAATTTCTTGAGCCTTGCATTTATCAATATCAGCACATTTGATGCCCTTAGCTAAAGCGCATAGTGCTTCAACTCTTGTTACGTTATGGTCAGGCATAAATTTGCCGTTCGGATAACCTTTGAGTAAATCCTGATGAACTGCAACTGTGATAGCTGAATTAGCCCAGTGGTTTGTCGGAACATCAGAGAACAATTTTTCAGGTGCGCAAGAATACATATCTTTATCAAAACCTTTAACTAGCATAGTTGCAAATTCTGCACGTGAAATGTTTCTTGACGGCTTAAATAATCTGTCAGGATAACCCACTACAACGTCATTAGTTGCCAGTTTATCAATTTCGCAAGAAGCCCAGTAACCTTCCGGCACGTCAGGGAACATTTGCAAGCCGGCTGCTGCTCCTGTCATATTACTAAACGGAGTTAAATCAAAAGGCTCCAATGTCTTTTTGATTGCCTGAATTGAATTTGCTGTACCCATTTGTATCGGACAGCCCATACCGTCAATCTTTGATTCATCTCTAACAATTGGTGCACCGGTATTGTTTGTTAACTCATTCAGGCAAGGAATATTTGTAGCAGCTCCAGTCATTGAACCGTCAGAAGCAATTGTTGTACCCATAGTACCTGCCGTAAGCTTGTTGATTTCACGGTTTACCGAAAAACCTTCGGCCTTGTAGATTGAATCTTTTTCTGTACCTACAAAGTTGTTGTAGCCGTAAACAGCATTCGGATATGAATAAACCTGCTTCATATCAGCTCTTGATAAATCTTTTGTACCCGGACATAAAGCGCAAGATGGCACCGGATCCGGTTCACACTTAGGTTCTGCCTCGCAAGGACATGCCGGGCCTGTAACTTCCGGAATATCCTCACAAGGGCACGCTCCCTGTGTTACCACAGGACGCTCGTCGCAAGGGCAAGCTGCCATTACCGTATTGAACGAACACGTTGCTATACCAACGGCAATTGCAGC
>CALUVK010000148.1 GCA_944324205.1 Candidatus Gastranaerophilales bacterium
TATAGTTGTTCTTAAATCTTCAATATCTGCAAAATCTATACCTAAAGTTTTAATAAAATCCTTGTCTAATAAATTTGGATTAAAATTTTCTTGTACCAATTTGTCTATTAAACAAACCAGATTACAAGGAACCGGTATTGATGATAAAGACGGAGTATGATGATATGAAATAATGTTGGCCAGCAATATAGGAAGCTGCCATCTTTTTGCAAGAAGCGACCCGGTTTTTACATGATCCGAATCAAAATATTTCTTTTCTGCTTCTAAGATATCAGCACCTTCATTAACTGCAGAAACAACTTTTGTATAAAGTTTTTCATTAGACATATGCAAAACCATTTTACCTACATCATGAACAAAACCTGCAATGAATGCCTCATCAGAATCCATAATTTTTGTTAAATTTGCCAAATATTCACATCCTGCAGCAACCCTCATTGAATGTTTCCACAATTCTTTGTCGCCTTGATTAGACATCATTGGTTTCATTGCCACAGCAACAATAATATTTTTGACTTTTACCATACCAAGCAAAGAGAGAGCAATATTGATTGAACTTATTTGTTGCGAAAATCCATAATAAGCCGAATTTACTAAAGCTAATATTTTTATTGTAAGTGATTGGTCATACATTACTATATCACCAAGCTCTTTCATACTTGCAGTCGGTTTTTTCATTATATTAAGTGCTTTAACAATTACACTTGGCATTGCATGTATATCTTTTACACCATTGACTAATTCTATAGTTTTATCCATATTAATTCACCTTTTTATACTTGTAAGTGTTTTTTTATTGATAACAAACTTCCGCTAGCTCCAAATGCAGTACCTATAATTAACAGTGTAATTATTACAACATTTTGGGCATATTGCGGTGTTGGTATCAAAAAGAATTTGTGCACATTAATCAGTAACCCTTGCACCCAATTTAGCGGTATTACTGCAATTACGGATGAAACAAAGCCGTAAAAAGCTCCTTGCATAACCAGTGGGGTTTTAATATACCAGTTGCTTACACCCATTAAGCGCATAATTTCTATTTCATCCTTTCTTGATTGTATTACCAGCTGAATTGTATTATTTATAATTGTAATTGTAAGGGCTGCTGATATTATTATAACAAAAATCATCGTAGTATTCACTACATTTGTTAAAACTTGCATTTTTTTTGCAAGTTCTTTTGCATACCCTATATCCTCAACTCCAGCTATCGGCTTTATTTGAGTAAAGACTTCCCCAATATTTTCAGGCTTATCAACTCTGACACGCAGTGTATCCGGAAGAGGATTTGCAACATCATGCAAACCCAATTCTTGTTTTAAGCTATTCCAAGATTCCTCTTTTGTTTTAAGAGTTACTCCTTTTACATGCTTTATATCTTTTATTCTATCTTTTACAATAGATGGTTCAGTATTTGTTTTTAAATAAACTGATATTTCTAGTACATTACCTAATTCATTAGCAAAGGTTGACAAAGAGAGCGTAAATCTAAATAACACACCAAAAAGCGTTAAAATAGCAGCCATTGTTGTTATTATTACCAAATTAATAATACCGGTGCGTCTTATGTCATTTACAGCTTCCATTACTATTCTATAAGCAATACGCAGTTCACATAACCAATCTTTTGGTATATGCTTTTTTACTGTTTTCTTTAACTGCTGCCTGCTATTGTCCATAAGTACCTGCCTGTATATCTCTTATAATTTCACCTTTCTCAAGGGTTAAAACTCTCTTTCTAAATCTGTCCACCAGAGTATAATCATGTGTAGAAACAATTACTGTAATACCTCTTTGATTAATTTGCTCCAAAATCTGCATAACTTCAAGAGAATTTTTAGGATCCAAATTCCCCGTAGGTTCATCCGCGATTAATAGCGGCGGCCCATTTACCAACGCTCTTGCTATACTAACCCTTTGCTGCTCTCCTCCGGATAACTCACTGGGCTTCGCCTTAGCTTTATCTAAAAGTCCTACAACTTTCAGCGCTCCTGTAACTCTATTTCTTATATCCGAAGAACTTATACCAAGCGTTCTTATCACATAAGCAATATTATCGTACACCGTTTGATTTTGTAACAATTTGTAATCTTGAAAAACTATCCCCATACACCTTCTTAAATTAGGAACTTTTTCAGGAGGTAAATTCGCAATATTAATTCCGCCGATAAGAACAGTACCTGTAGTTGGAGTTTCTTCTTTATAAAGCATTTTTATAAGTGTAGATTTCCCTGCACCTGATGCACCTGTAATAAAAACAAACTCACCAGACAAAATATCCAAATTGATATTTTTTAATGCATAATTATTTTTGTATTTTTTTGTAACAGATCTTAATTGTATCATCTTTTCAACTCAATAACCTTATTTGCAACACTTTCAGCGTCTAGACCATAGAAGTTCAATAACTCTTCCGGTCTTGCACTTTGACCAAATGTATCGTTAATACCAATTCTAAAGACTTTGTGCGGAGCATTTTCTGATATAATCTCACAAACAGCAGAACCTAAACCTCCAATCACAGAATGATTTTCTACAACAAACGCAAGTTTTGTTTTACTAATACTATTAATAATCGTTTCTGAATCCAAAGGCTTAACCACCGGAACGTCAATAATTTCAGTTGAAACACCATTTTTTTCCAAGATTTCCCCAGCCTTTATTACTTCTGAAAGAATATCACCGCATGTTATTAATGAAACATCCTTACCTTCTTTTAAAACAACTGCTTTATTTAAATCAAATTTATAACTTTTATCAAACACTACAGGAACATTCATACGGGAAAGTCTTATATAAACCGGGCCTTCGTGCTGTGCAGCATACTTCACGGCTTGTTTTGTTTGTTCATAATCCCCTGGAACAATTACGGTCATGTTCGGAAGCCCCCGCATAAGAGATATATCTTCTAAAGCTTGGTGACTTGCGCCATCCTCTCCGACTGTAATACCTCCATGAGCTCCTATTACTTTCACATTAGAATTTTGATAACAAATAGAATTTCTAATTTGATCATATGCTCTGCCAGTGGCAAACACTGCAAAAGTAGCAGCATACGGAACTTTACCAGTCAATGACAAACCCAATGCTGTTGTCATCAAATCCTGTTCTGCTATACCTACGTCAAAAAACCGGTCTGGAAAAGTCTTTGCAAAAGCAGCTGTTTGCGTCGACGAAGATAAATCCGCATCTAATACTACAACATTTGGATATTCATTACCCAATTCTACTAAAGCTTCACCAAATGCTCCCCTTATAGATTTTTTTAAATCATAGTCTATCTTCAGCATAATTCCCTTTCATGAAAATTATACCATAAACTATGAAAATCTTACAAAAAATTTATACACTTTTAAAATAATCGCAAATAAGTTTTTCTTTTTTAGGTAAAGCTTTTTTTATTCTTTCGAGAAAAGGATTTTTTTCTAAATTTTCAAGTTCTTTTTTTAGAATAGCTTTTTCTAAAATTAAAGTATTATATAATTGATTGCATATATCTGATGAAGATTGGTGTAAATGCAATTTTTTAATTTGTAATTCTTTTTGATATATTTGTTTTTTTAATTGATGTTTTTTCACAAAAGACCTCGTATATTAAGAATAAAACTTTCTAATTATTTTGACAATCAATCTTTTAGAGTATTCTTAAATTCATAAAATCTAAAAAAAGAATCCCGGGTGTTATAACACCCGGGATTCTTTTTATTTAAAAGCCCAAATTTAAGCTTCTGCTTTTTCTTCTTTCTTGCTTGGAATTCTCATTGCATAGAATGAGCGAATTACGAATACAAGAGCTACTACAAGAAGTACAACACCTGCAATTTTTGCGTGTTCTTTAAACGCCGGGTTAATAGCAATTTCCATTGCCAGTAAACCAAACAGGGTTGTAAACTTGATAATCGGGTTCATAGCTACTGAAGAAGTATCCTTGAACGGGTCGCCAACTGTATCACCGACTACAGTTGCAGCGTGAAGGTCAGTACCTTTTTCGTTCATATCAACTTCAACGATTTTCTTTGCGTTATCCCAGCATCCGCCTGCGTTTGCCATAAATACAGCCTGGAATAGACCAAACACAGCAATTGCAATCAGATAGCTTACAAAGAATGAAACAGGAGCTGAATTTTCTCCAACAGGAGCTGATAAGCAAGCAAGTGCTAAAGCAAATGCGAACAATGCGATAAAGATATTATACATACCTTTTTGAGCATATTGTGTACAAATCTTAACAACTTCTTTTGAATTTGAAAGGTTTGCACGCTTATCATCAGCTTCACCCAATTTAATATTGTCTTTAATGTATTCAGTTGCAGAATAAGCACCTGTTGTTACAGCCTGCATTGAAGCACCTGAGAACCAGTAGATTACAGCACCGCCTGCGATAAATCCAAGCAATGTGTACGGATTCAATATGTTCAAAATCATTTCAGGCTGAATACCCAATGTTTCTTTGATTACAAGAATCAATGAGAAAATCATGGTAGTAGCACCAACAACTGCTGTACCGATAAGAACCGGCTTAGAAGTTGCTTTAAATGTATTACCAGCACCATCGTTTTCTTCCAAATATGTTTTTGCATTATCAAAATCAGGTTTGAAACCGTATTCTTTTTCGATTTCTTCTCCAACATTCGGAATTTCTTCGATTAATGATAATTCATAAACTGATTGAGCATTATCAGTAACAGG
>CALUVK010000149.1 GCA_944324205.1 Candidatus Gastranaerophilales bacterium
AATATTCCGTTTTCCATTGTAATAAATCCGATAACGTTCGATAAAACTTTATGTTTAATTGTAATAAGCCATAAACTTGTAATTATAATTGAGAGCGAAACACCAAAATACATGGAATCTACAAGCTTAAATTCCGGAGCTCCGATATTTGCAACAAGAAATCCGCCGAATAAAATTATACTTGCAATAAACAAGCTGTAAAAATGCGGAATATTAGCTTCAGTATCCCTGTGTGCCTGTGTTTTTTTAAGAACTTTTTTCAAAAAAAGCGGAATAACAATTGCTTTAACTATAAGCGTTTCAACAATAATAAATAATAAGCTTATAATGTGCGGCATATTTGCAGTAATACAGGACGGCCCTGCAACCATATGCCAGTTAAACCAAGGTTCTTTTGCAAATCCGGAAAGACATACAAAAAACAACAGCCAGCCTTGCGCAATAAGCATGTTAATATGCGCAGACAAACGGCTCGTTGCCGCTATATATATCATTGATAAACCTAACAAAATTATAAAAATATTTTCCATAATCTATTCCTTCTATCCTCTTTGTTAATGCACCCTTAACGCATCACGCATCACTGTTTACCCGCCGTATATCCGGTATGCTACCAGTGCTAATATAATGAGTGCGGTTATTGACATTACAAAAATAAATTCAAAAACGTGTGTCATTCTGAATCTTGCCATTGAAGATTCTACCGTACCGATTATAAGAGCAAGAATAAATATAACGGCAAGGAATGCAACGAGTGCTGCTAAGCCATGCAACGAAGCCGGAATAATAAGGTTTGCAATTAATGCTTCAAAAATAAACATCTTTATTGCAGCCCCCCAGGTAATTAACCCTAAATCCGGGCCTGAATTATCAAGTATCATAACCTCATGTATCATGGTTAATTCAAGGTGAGTTGTCGGATCATCAACCGGAACTCTGCATCCTTCAATCAGAAGCATTATAAATAAAGTTACTGCAAGCAATGCAATAATTACATACCCGTAAGCTCCCGCATTTTTTAAAATTAACCTTAAGCTTTCAAATGTATAATTCTGGCTTAAAGCAGCGATTGAAGCCATACTTATAAAAAATGCCGGCTCAACTATCGTAGAAAAGCAAGCTTCTCTTGAAGCCCCCATACCTTCAAAACTGCTTCCGGTATCAAGAGCAGATATAAGCGAGAAGAATTTCCCGAAACCTAATATATAAGAAAATAATACAAAAGCAAACGGAATATTAAATAAAGCTCTTCCGCCAACTAACGGCACGAAAAATGAAGCAAATAAAATTGAAGCGAACCCGATAATCGGAGCGAACTTAAATACCCAGGAAGTTGTTTCACTAATTACCGCATCCTTTTTCATAAGCCTTATAAAATCCCACATAGGCTGGAATATGCTTACACCCTTTCTTCCGGCCCAGAAGGCTTTTGTCTTTTTTATTACACCAATCATTAAGAAAGGTACAAATAAAAGTATTAATATATTTACTGTTAAACTAATCATCGTTATCCCCCAAAGTAAACCAAACCGATAATTGCAATTATCAGAAATACCAAACCGAACAAGATATACTGCTGAATATTTCCGCTCTGAATTCTTTCAAATTTTGCGAGGAATTTTTCATCCCAGCTAATCAGCGGTTTTACAATATAAGCTTCTTCAATATCTTCAACCTCAAGCTCGTAATAAGCTTCTTTAGGGAAGAGTTCTTTCGGCTTCTTAATATGTGTAACACGCTTAAAAAGCGGTTTTAGAGTCGATATGAACAAATCCGCATAAGACGTTGCTGTATATTGCATATGGTTATTAGCCCGATTATATCCGCAGCCCCATGTATTATGAAGTACGATTTTGCTTTTTATAAGTGCTCTTAGCGCAAATAAAACCAATACTAAAACAAGGAACAAGAAGAAGTACCAGCTTAATGTACTTACAAGGGCCATTACTGAATTAAATATCGGAAGAATAGCTTCGCTTCCCGCAAACATTGACGCAGGAACCAAAACAGCTCCGATAAAATATTGCGGGTACATTCCGATAAAAAACGTAAGGAATGCAAGAATTCCCATCGGAACTATCATAACTCTTGCAACATCTCCTTTAACATTTTCGGCTTGCTCACTACGCGGATTTCCTAAGAATGTTATACCTGAAGCTTTTGTGAAACATAAAATCGCCATTGTTCCGACAAGAGCAAGCGCAGCTATTGCAAAAACCAGAGTTATAAATAAATTTATTTCTGATGACGGAATTCCTTTCAACATGCCAGCATAAATCAGAAATTCGCTGATAAACCCGTTAAACGGCGGAAGGCCGCATATTGCAACAGAACCTATTATAAATAACAAACTCGTATAAGGCATATTTTTAATAAGTCCGCCGAGTTTTTCAATATTTCTTGTGTGAGTCTTAAGGTAAACCCCTCCCGCTGCAAAGAACAGAAGCTCTTTAAATATTGAATGGTTAAGTATATGTAAGATACCGCCTGCAAATCCTAAAATAGCTACCGCCGGATTAGAATAAGCAAGTCCAAGCATTCCTATTCCCATGCCCATACCGATTATTCCGATATTTTCAATACTGTGATAAGCGAGCAGTCTTTTTATATCATGCTGCGTTATAGCGTATAAAACGCCGTACAAAGCAGAAATTGCGGAAACAATGAGAACCGTGTAAGCAATGAGCTTTGAAGGGGTTCCGACAAACAAAAGCACTCTTAAAATTCCGTAAATTCCCGTCTTTATCATAACGCCTGACATAATCCCTGAAACATGCGTAGGAGCAGCCGGATGCGCGTCCGGAAGCCAGTTATGAAACGGAACAAACCCCGCTTTTATCCCAAAGCCTATAAAAGCCAATAAAAATACTACATTTGCTAATGTCTGTTCTCCGTGAAGAGCGACTGCAAAATCCGAAAAAGTTAAACTGTTTGAATAAATATTTAATAAAACAAATGCTGCAATAATAAATACCACAGACAAATGCATATAAACCAAATATTTAATTCCCGCAGAAAGGACTTCCTTCTTTTCTCCTTCAAAAATAACAAGGAAGAATGAGGAAAGTGACATTATTTCCCATACTACAAGAAAGAAAAATGCATTCTGCACTGTAACAACAAGTATCATAGATGCAATAAGCATCATTAAGAAAAAACAGTGCGAGCTTACATTCATTCCTTTATTCAGGTATGGTTTCATATAACCGTTGGCGTATAATGTACCAAGAAAGCTCATGCCTGATATTACCATAACAAAAAATGCCGAAAGCGGATCTATCGCAAATTCAACATCTCCGATAATCGGTGACATATAAACCGTCTGAGCTAATGTACCGCCGGTAAGTAATACTGCTGCTGCAGGTAAAAATAACATTATTGATGATATTAGTGTAAATATCGAACAAACTTTAAATTTCCAACTGTCTTTTACAATAACGGAAAGTAAAGCTCCCGCAAGCAGCATACCTAAAGCTAAAAAATAAATTTCCATAACTATTTACATTCCCAAAACTATTTTACTAATTTTACCAAATACTTTTATATTGCTAACAAAGGTTGAAGTCAATATATTAATTAGATAAACTTTATGAAAATTTAATATCGTCCACTTTACGGAAAAACTTCATTGTAATATAATTTTCCTATAGGGGAAAGATAAGTATGAAAGAACAAAAAATAGCAGTAATAGGTTACGGCATGTGGGGACGCAATATCGTCCGCAATTTTTATAATCTCGGGGTTCTTGAGATGGTTTGTGATTTGGATGACGAATCACTTAAAACAGTAAAGGAACAATTCCCCGGAGTAAAAGTTACAAAAGATTTCAATGATATTATTAATAATCCGGAAATAACCGGGGTTGCGGTCGTAACCCCAAGCCATACACATTTTAAAATAGTTAAAGCAATGCTTGAAGCCGGAAAAAATGTGTATGTGGAAAAACCAATATCAACGGTAGCGGAAGAAGCCCGAGTGCTTACAGAACTTGCCGAATCAAAAGGTCTGGTTTTGATGGTAGACCACCTGCTCCTTTATCATCCGGCTGTTAACAGATTAAAAATGCTTATTGAAGAAGGCGTTTTAGGCGAACCGGTTTATGCTCAAAGCGACAGATTAAATGTAAATTATCATAAAAATGACAGAAGCGTTATGTGGGATTTGGCTCCGCATGATGTTTCCATGATAGCTTATGTAACAGGAAAAGAGCCTGTAAAAATTATATCTGCAATCGGCTGTTCTTCAGAAAGAAACGATATAATGGATATTACACATCTCGGAATTGAATTTGAAGGCGGAATGATTGCACATATTTCGGACAGCTGGATTACTCCGCAGAAACACGTTATGCTTCTCGTAAGAGGAACAAAAGCTACTGCTATATTTGATGATACAGCTCCGTGTGATAAGTTAAAAGTTTATGATAACTTTACACCGGCTAATACTCAAAATTATGCGCTTGATTATCTTGAAATCGAACCGCTTAAACTTGCATGCCAGCATTTTGTAAATTGTTGTGCAACAGGTCAAAAAGCCCGCTCTGATGGTGCTAACGGCTATGAAGTCGTAAGCATTTTAGAAGAGGCTGAAAGAATTATGCTCGGCTCTAAAGTTGAAGATTTGAATAAAAAAGA
>CALUVK010000150.1 GCA_944324205.1 Candidatus Gastranaerophilales bacterium
GGTATGTCTACGGTTCCTGAAGCTGTTACGGCTTCGTGGGCTGGAATGAATGTTATAGGCTTGAGCTGTATTTGCAATTCTGCTGCAGGCGTAAGTACCGTCGGGCTTTCGCATGAGGATGTTATAAAAGCGGCAAACGACGCTAAAGATAAATTCAAAAGACTTGTAAAAGAAATTATTAAGGAAATATGAGATTAGATAAATTTTTAAAAGTTTCAAGATTAATAAAACGCAGAACAGTCGCAAATACAGTTTCAGAAATGGGCAGGGTGCTTGTTAACGGAAACAGCGCAAAGCCGGCTAAACAATTAAAAGCCGGTGATATTATTGAAATTGAATACTCAAACAGGATAGAAAAAGTTGAAGTTCTTGTTATTCCTACAGGTAACGTCAGTGTTCAGGAAGCTTCTTCTTTATATAGAATAATAGAATAGGATAAAATATGCACGAAATTTTTGTAGAAATGAATAACTGGTTTCAGGCAATGGGAGTTCCCGGACTTGCAATTAACTCTTGCGTAGAGAGCTTTTTTCTTATTCCGCCTCCTGATTTTTTGCTTATTGCAATGGATCTGGCTAAGCCTGAAAAAGCACTTTATTATGCAACAGTCTGTACAATAGCTTCCGCAATAGGCGGAGCAATCGGATATATTATTGGAAAATTCGGCGGCAGACCGGTTTTTAATTTTCTTTTTAGAAAACACCACGATAAATTTGATATGGTAGAAAAAATGTATAATGAATATGGCTCTTTTGCTGTATTCTTTTCTGCTTTTACGCCGATACCATATAAGATTTTTACGATTGCAAGCGGAATTTTGAATATGAATTTTATCAAGTTCTTTATTGCAAGCTTTGTCGGCAGAGGTGCCAGATTTTACCTTGTAAGTCTTGTTCTTATGTTCTTCGGAGAAGCTGTAAAAAAATATCTTGAGCTTGTAATTTTAGCAGTTACAATTGTTATAATAATATTCTGCATTATAGTTTACAAAAAAAGACATTCATTTATAAAAGTGGAAGAAAAAGTTGAAAGCGGGGATAATGATGCCGGTAATCAATGAAAGTTTTACTATTAATACCAGAGGACATAATGACATTATTGACATAACAAAACATGTACAGAATTGTGTTTACCAACATGAGCTAAAGGACGCTCTTGTGTGTGTATCTGTTCAGGGAAGCACCTCTGCGGTTACAACAATTGAATTTGAAAACGGTTTGGTTCAGGATTTAAAAGAAGCTTTGGAAAGAATTGCACCAACTGAAGCAGAATATCATCATGATGAAATCTGGCATGATGGAAACGGTTATGCGCATGTAAGAGCTGCTCTAGTCGGAAGCTCTGTAAATATAGCTCTTAAAGATGGCCTTTTAAATTTAGGGACATGGCAGCAAATTATTCTTATTGATTTTGATAATAAGCAGCGTTCAAGAAATATTACGGTACAAATAGTATGTTAAAACTTTATGTAACATCTTCTAACAAAAAAGAAGGAAAAACTTTTGTAACAGCCGGGCTTGCAGGCACAATGCAGAGTCTGGGATATTCTACGTGTGTGTATAAACCTATACAGACTTCTGGAATTGAGCATAACGGTTTTATGCAATCACCGGATTTAACTTATATAAAATCTATTGACCCATACATTGATACACATTTTTCATATCTGTTTAAATCCGATTTAGAACCTTTGATAGCATCTGAAATAGAAAATGAGCCAATCGATATCGAGCTTATCAATAATGAATATTCAAGAATTTTATCAGTTTCAGACTGTACATTATTAGATGGTGACTATGGGATTTTAAGCCCACTTGCACCGGGTGTGCAAACGGCTGATTTAATCAAAAAACTCCAAATACCTATCCTTTTTGTTGTTACTCCGAGAGATGATTCAATAAACGATACTTTATTGTCAATATATACTGCGCAGGAAAAAGGGCTGGATATTAGAGGAGTTGTTATAAATAATATAAATGAAGACTGTCCAAAGAATCTGCTAAACGCAATTCCACGGGTTATTGAAGAGTATACTAATATAAAAATTCTCGGGCTTATTCCTCACCTTGAGGGGAGTTTTACACCGGAAGATTTAATCACAAGCATTCTTAACGGAATTGATATAGAAAGTATTTTTAATATAAAAATAGAAAAACTAGATTTATGATAATAACAGCAGGTAAATACAAAGGGCGCAAACTTTTAGTCCCAGATGAAAACATAACAAGACCAACTCTTTCAAAAGTCAGAATGGGCGTTTTTAATACTCTGTTTTCCCTTATTGGCAATTTTGACGGTAAAAGTTTTCTGGATGTTTTCGGAGGGTCTGGAATTATGGGGTTGGAAGCTTTATCAAGAGGTTTTGAAACTGTTAAAGTTTTTGAAAAAAATTCCAAAGCTGCTGAAATTATAAAAAAAAACTATGCACTTATTGGATTAAAGCCAAATTTAAAAATAGGTGACAGTTTAAAAATTTTAGCCTTAAATAATGAAAATTTTGATGTAGTATATTTAGATCCGCCCTATCAAAGTGGTATATATAATGCAGTGCTAAAACTTGTTAAAGGAGATCTCATTATAGCAGAGCACACTGAAAATTTTGACTATCAGAATTTTGAAATTATAAAACAAAAAAATTATGGAGGAAAAAATATAAGCTTCCTAAAAAAAACACTCAATAATCAAACTTAATTTTTCTATTTTGTTTAGATAAAACTTTTTTGTGATATACTTAATTTTGGTAAGGGAAGAAGGTAAAAGATGAGTTTAGATGTTTATTTAGGTATTGATGTCGGTTCTGTTACTACAAAATTGGCATTAGTTGATGAAAAAGGTAAATATATTGATTCTTATATGCTAAAAACTGCAGGAAAACCTGTAGATGCAGTTCAGGATGGCTTAAAACATATAATTTCTCAGGCATTGTGCGAATATAATGTACAAGGAGTAGGTACGACAGGTTCCGGAAGAAACCTTGCAGGCGCACTTGTAGGTGCTGATGTTATAAAAAACGAAATTACTGCTCATGCGGTTGCTGCTAGTACAAATATTCCGGGTGTTCAAACAATTCTCGAAATCGGCGGTCAGGATAGTAAGATTATTATCCTGCGCGACGGTATTGTTACGGATTTTGCAATGAACACGGTTTGCGCCGCTGGTACAGGAAGCTTCTTAGACCATCAGGCGCAAAGATTAAATGTACCGATTGAAAAATTTGGCGAAACAGCTCTTAAATCTGAAAATCCCGCACGTATCGCAGGAAGATGCGGAGTTTTTGCCGAAAGTGATTTAATCCACAAGCAGCAGCTCGGCTATCCGGTAGAAGATTTATTGTACGGACTTTGTCAGGCTCTTGTCAGAAACTATCTTTCTAATCTGGCACTCGGTAAAGAACTCCTTCCGGTTGTTTCTTTCCAAGGAGGTGTTGCTACTAATACCGGCATGGTTAAAGCGTTTGAAGAAGCACTTAATACAAAAATTGTTGTTCCTGATAACCACCAGACAATGGGTGCAATAGGAGCAGCGCTTTTAGCAATGGAAAATCATCAATACACTGAAATTCCAACCAAATTTAAGGGCTGGGAAGTCGGGAATATGAATTTCCAATCAGTGACATGTCAGTGCACTGGATGTTCTAATAACTGCGAAGTCATTACCATCCTTGAAGGCGCTGAACCGGTCGGGCACGTTGAAAAAATAGGCGATATAAAAGGGAACATAATCGCACGCTGGGGCGGTACCTGCGGAAGATGGGATATTAACTAGTGCTACGCACGTAGGTACATTGTCGGGTGACATTAGTTAATATTACCAGACAATATTAAAACGACAAGTCACCCTCTATCGTGAAACTACTGGTTGGACGCCTTCTTTACTAAAAAGAAAAAGTAATCAAAAAGAAAAGAACACATTGTCAGCGAGTAATAATAAATCCAGTTGGGCGCGTTTCCCTCGCCCCTTGTGGGAGAGGGAAGAATTTCTTAGTGAACGTTAGTGAACTTAGAAATTCGGGTGAGGGGTCACTCAAAAAACAACACATAATACGAGAATAATACTATGACACTAAAACTAAACAATTTTGAAATCGGTGGAGATAAATTAACAATTTTAGCAGGGCCTTGCGCGATTGAGTCAATGGATGTCTTAAGAGAAACCGCAGAAGGACTTAAAATGGTATGCGAAAAATTAGGAATTAATTATGTTTTTAAATCCTCTTTTGATAAAGCAAACCGGTCTTCTATAAATTCATACCGAGGTTTAGGCATGGAAAAAGGGCTTGAAATGTTAAACCGGATAAAAAATGAGTTTGATTTACCGATAGTTACAGATATACACCTTCCTGAGCAGGCTCAAACCGTGGCAGAAGTTGCTGATATAGTTCAAATACCTGCATTTTTATGCAGACAAACAGATTTGCTTGTTGCAGCCGCTAAAACAGGAAAAATTGTTAATATAAAAAAAGGACAATTTCTAGCTCCGCAGCAAATGAAATCGCTAATAAAAAAGGTAGAAGATAGCGGGAACAAAAATATTATGGTAACGGATAGAGGTGTTACATTCGGCTATAACAACCTTGTAGTAGATTTTAGAGCCATTCCTATAATGAAGGAATTCGGCTATCCTGTTGTATTTGA
>CALUVK010000151.1 GCA_944324205.1 Candidatus Gastranaerophilales bacterium
TAAATACTTTTTCGCCTTTTTCGACTTCACACATGAAATTTTTCCTTTTTATAATTTTATAAATTCTTTTAGAAATTATCAAGCTTTCATATTGACATCAATTAGGCATCATAATAAAATGTTTTATAGAAAGGAGAATATATGAAAATTTATGAGAAGTTAGACGTTGTGAATGAAATATTATTACAAAATCAATGTTTTATAGAATTAATTCATGGATACTGCCTTTGTAAATCAGATTTTATTGATGAAATGAATAATTTATTAATAATTTTAGATATCATACTCAAAAATCAAGAAGATCTAATAAATGATATTGAGGAAATAGACCTTGAGCTATATAAAATTCAATTGTCAGCTCAATAGTGTGATTATATTGGTGAAAATTAATTAAACATTATTTACTGCATTTACCCCTTATAGTACAATGTTTTTATGCTGATCAGAAGTTTTTATATTAGAGATATTACAAATATAGCAGGCCCTATTATATTAGGTAATCTTGGCTTTATATTAATCGGGGTGGGAGATGTTATTGTAGCCGGAAGGCATTCTACTGATACGCTTGCGGCGGTTAGTCTTGCGACAGCAATAATTAATTGTATTATGATTTTCGGAAACGGTATTCTGGGAAGCATTTCAGCAATTCTTTCTAATTATCGCGGAGCAGGGAAAGAGGCTGAAAAATACTTTTATCCCTCTTTGAAGTTTGCTGCAATTTTATCGGTTTTTATCTCTATCTTAATCTTAGCCTGTATTCCGCTTATTGATAAATTGGGTTTTGAAGAAAAGCTTATACCGATGATTAAGGATTATTTTTGGATTACTGCATTTTCCACTTTTGGCGCGTATTTGCATACAACTGCGAAAGAATTTTTACAGGCATTTGAAATTGTAGTTTTTCCTAATATTCTGACTGTTATCTGTATATTTGTAAACCTGTTTTTAAATATAATTTTCTGTTTTGGTTTTGGCCCTATTCCGGAGATGAGTGCAGGCGGGCTTGCTGTTGCAAGTTTGATTACAAGATACTTAATGGGGTTTGTTCTGTTTTTCTATTGTTTCAGAAAAGTAAATATTAAGCATCACAAAGACAAAAATTATTATAAAGATTTAGTAAAAGTCGGCACTCCGGCATCACTTGCCGTTATGATAGAATTCATAGGATTTAATGCTATAACGGTTATTATGGGACGTGTCGGGGGAATTTATGCAGCAGCTCAAAATATTGTATGTACTTTAACAAGTGTATCTTTTATGGTTCCGCTTGCTATATCAAATGCGACTGCCGTAAAAGTAGGCTTTGCAAACGGCGCAAGGTATTATAAATCATTAAAAACATATGCTTACACCGGTATTGGATTATGCGTTGCGTTTATGACCTGTTCTGCGATTGTAGTCGGGCTTATTCCGGAATTTCTTGTAAGATTATTTACTAATGATGCGGAATTAATTAAAGTTTGTATTCCGGTCGCTTATGTACTATGCTTCTTCCAGATATTTGACGGACTTCAGGTTGCTCTTGCAGGAGTATTTAAGGGAATTAAACAGACAAGCATAGTTATGATATCAAATCTTATCGCATACTGGTTTGTATCAATTCCTCTTGGCTGTTATGTTGCCTTGCATTTGAAATTAAATCTTTTAGGCTTCTGGTATAGTTTAGGTGTATCTGCTATAATTTTATGTACAATAATGCTCACAACACTTATTAAGAAATTCAAAACAGATTATAAGGAAACATCATGCCGCACTTCTTTATAGGCGGGGTAAATGGAGATGATACTCCTAACACAATAGCTCCGCCTCTGATTACAATAAAAGATACTGATAATTACCGCCATATAGCGCGCTCACTCAGGGCGAGGACTGGCGAAAAACTTTTGCTTATTGATGATAATCAAATTCAGTATGAAACCGTTATTACCGAAATAAACTCTAAAGAAATTATATGCAGAATTGAAAACTCTTACCCCTCAAAAAGAGATTTGGATTTTGATTTATATCTTGCGCAAAGTCCCCTGAGGAGCGACTCACAGCTTACAATTATGGAAAAAGCTGCAGAGCTTGGAGTAAGAGCGGTTTATCCGGTATTTACCGACAATTGTGCTTTAAAGGTAAATAAACGGGAAAAGTGGCAGAAAGTTATGTATGAGGCTTCTAAGCAGTGTGAAAGAGCTAAAATTCCGGCTTGCTATGAACCTATGAGCTTTGAGGAGATTTTAAAAAATCATTTTGATAAAATTATTGTTTTTGCGGAACGCTCTACTGAAAAGAGTTTGAAAACTTATTTAAGTGAAAATCCTATTCAAAAAGGGGAAAAAGTTCTTGTAATTATAGGGCCGGAAGGCGGATTTTCAGAGCGTGAGTTTGATTATTTCAAAGAAAAAAATTTGCCTCTGATTACGCTGGGGGATTTAATACTAAAAGCTGATACAGCGGTAATTACGGCTCTGGGAGATATTATTTATGAATATCAGGGATGATTTTGTTATTAAAAATATTAATGAAGGCTATCTTGTAGGCGGCAGTATAAGAGATTTTCTTATGGGAAAAACCACTTACGACCGTGATATTGCAATTAAAGGGGCGGAAGATTTTGCAAAAAAGACTGCCTCTAAGTTTGATGCTACTCTTATAACACTTGACCGCGAAAACAAAATTTACCGCGTCGTATTAAAGGATAAGGTTAACTATCTTGACATCTCGGAGCTTCAGGGAAAAAGTATAGAAGAAGATTTAAAAAGGCGCGATTTTACAATTAATGCGATTGCATATGATTTAGCAGAAAACAAATTTATAGATGTGACAGGCGGAAGAGAGGATTTAAAAAACGGAATTTTGCGTCATATAAAAGAGGAAAACTTTAAAGATGACCCGCTTAGAATTCTAAGGGCTTTCAGATTTTATGCGCTCACCGGTTTTGAAATGAGTGATGAGCTTCAGTATGCAATAAAAAAATATTTACCTCTCGCCTTAAATCCGTCACCCGAGCGGATAAGCTATGAGATTATGAAACTCTTCGGGGGTAAATTTACGGATAAAGCTCTTTTAAAAATGGATGAAGCCGGGCTTCTGGAAAAGATTTTTCCCTGCATAATTGATGTTAAAAAAGTGCCGCCAAACACACATCACCACCTGGATTTATTGCATCATGTGATTGAAACCGTAAGACAAATTGAATTAATTTATGAAGAGTCGGACGGATTTATAAAGACCCATCTTAATTCAACAGACTTTGGCGGTTTCCCGAGGATTAACCACCTGAAACTCGCAGGATTTTTACACGATATCGGGAAATTTTCAACCTGGACTTTAGAAAACGGCAAATGCAGGAAAGAAGAATGTTTATATAACAAGACGGAATGTCTCAATTGTAATGCGCGCCACAGATTTATCAAACACGATGATCTCGGCTCAAAAATGGTTATTCCGATACTTAAAAACTTAAAATTTTCCAAAAAGCAGATAGAATACATTTCCTGTATGATAAAAAACCATATTTACCCCTCAAGCGTAATCTCGTCACCTGATTTGAACGATAAAACAATGATGCGCTATATAAGAAAAATGGAAAATAACGTAATTGATAATATAATTTTAGCGAAAGCCGACCGGCTTTCAGCAAGAGGGCAGGCAGTATCGGAAGAAATGGTTCAAAACAATATAAACGGACTTAATAAATTATTGAACTTTTATCTTGAAAAAAAAGATACACTGAAACCGCTTCCCAAGCTGCTTGACGGGAATGAGATTATGGATATTCTAAAAATCAATCAATCACCGGTTTTAGGAGAAATAATAACATCGCTGAAAGAAGCACAGTTAAACGGCGATATTACAACAACAAGCGAAGCAGTTGTTTTTGTAAGGAGTATGTATGATAATTTGCAGCACAATCTTTCGGGGAAAACCCGCTAATTATTCTAAAATTGACGCCCGTGTCTCGCGCTCTGCACAGCCTGCAAGAGAAGATTTTGAGTGGCTTCGAAAACAGGGAGTAACAGATATTATTAATTTTCGGACAATGCACTACCCCGGAATAGATTTTGATGAAAAAGAAATTGTTGAGAAAAACGGAATGCATTATCATAATATTCCAACCACTTCAAAAAATCCAGAAGAGAGTGCTGTCAGAAAGTTTTTAAAATTAATCAACGATATTATATCAAAAGGCGGAAAAGCACATATTCACTGTAAAGCCGGTGCTGACAGAACCGGCATGTATTCTTTTATCTATAAGCAGCTGAAAGGGATTGGTTCAACAGCTGAAAATGAGCAGGAATGGATTAACAGAGGCCATAATATTAACAGATACCCGGATATGATAAAATGGACTAAAGAATTACTAAAAAAACATCTTCCGTAGAAGATGTTTTTTTATGACATATAAATGTTATCTTTTTATTCAGCCGGAGTTTCTTCAGCCGGAGCAGCTTCGGTTTCAGCAGCCTTTGCAGCTTCTTCTGCTTTTCTTGCTTCTTCTTCAGCCTTTTTAGCCTGTGCTTTTTTAGATAATTTTACAACTTCTTTTTTCTTATAGTTTAAAGTACCGTCCTCGTTACAATTAGTAATAAGGTATTTAACTGTTTCAGTAGGTTGTGCTCCTTTTGAAATCC
>CALUVK010000152.1 GCA_944324205.1 Candidatus Gastranaerophilales bacterium
GTCTCAGTCTTCGAAGTTAGAGAATTTAATATCCTTTCGTTCAACAATGCGTGATGCAGATATAGCAGAGGAATCCTCCGCTTATGTTAAGTATCAGATATTACAGCAGGCATCCACAACATTAATAGCTGCATCAAGAAATATTCGCTCTGAAAATGTTCTGGGGCTTTTATCTAATTTAGGATAAGTTGGCAGTGTGATTAATCAATAAAAGAAAGTATATTCTCTCCATTGACATAGGCTCTTGTTAGCAGTACTTTTACAAGAGTATGAATGCTAAAAAAGCTTGGATACCTTTTGTATTAATTTTGCTGGGCTGTTTGTTTTATTTTTTTGCAAACTTCCAGAGAATTGCTATTCCTGGTGCTGTTTTTGATTTACTTCAAGATGAATTAAAATTAAGCGCTCCTTATATAACAGCATTTGGTGCAATTTTTATGTATATTTACGCTTTTAATCAGCTAGTTATTGGAGTTCTGGTAGAACGTTTTGGGGGGATACGGATTATACTTGCAGGAGCTGTTATACTTGCTCTTGGCACTCTGCTTTTTCCAATAACCTCAAATTTAGCAATTATGTATTTTGCTAGAGTTTTGGTCGGTTTAGGCGGAAGTATGTTTTATCTCAGTCTTATCAGAGAAATAAAAGCTTGTGTTCCAGATAAAGATTTTGGGATAGCAATTTCTTTCATGTTATTTATCGGATATGCAGGGGGAATTGCCGCTAATGCTCCATTTGTATTTGCGATGAAATACCTGTCTTGGAGAGAAGTATTGCTTGTACTAGCAGGAATTACAGCTATTGCAGCCTTAATATTCTATATTTTAGCAACAAAAATTCAAATTCCGGTAATTAATAAAAATGTAAAAATGAGGTTATTGCCTTTTAGACTTGTTTTGCACAAAAAACATAATCGAAATTTATTCAGCTTTGCATGTTGTAATTTTGGAATATCATACGTGATTCAAGCTATTTTAGGCAAAAAATTTCTTGAGGATTTTTGTATGATGCATACTTCTGATTCTGCAATGGTACTTTCTATAATGGCGGTTATAGCAGCAATTTTTAATATAGTTAATGCATCAGTTTGTAAACTGTTCCATAATCACAGAGTAATTTTTTTGAAAAATGCTTCAATAATAACGTTCGGTTGTTTATTATGTATATGTATTTGTTTATTGATGAATATAAGAACCTGGTTTATTGCTGTTCTATTTTGTATTCTTGCAGGAAATGCGAGTTTAACATCAATTCTTGTTCCGGTTTTGCATTTAACCAATAGGAAGATGGTTTCAGGAACTGCTGTAAGTATTATGAATTTTTGCTTTTTTATGATGGTAGGAATTTTAGGAACAATAAGTGGTTTTTTGCTCAATTTATTTGAACCGTTACAAGTCGGAAATGTTCTTGTATATTCAAATTTTTCTTATCTGGCAGTATTTGGAACCTTTTTTTGTCTGAGTGTTTTTGAGATGTATAAAGCTATGAAATTGTCAAATAAGTATTGAATTAATTATGTATAATTCTTTATTTGCTCAATTACTTCTGATACGGAATAATTGTTGTTGCATACAAAAAGTCTTTTTCCGCTCTTTTTTATAACATAATCCAGAGAATTACCGTCTAAAAAAATGTCTGAAAAAGGTTTTAACATAATAGAAGGAATTACTATAAAATCAGCATCTACATTTTGTATCGTATTAATTAAATCTTCAGATGTTATAAGTCCTGCAACAGTAATATTTTTACCCCAGTAGGTTGATTTTACCGGGCTTATACTGCAGTTTAAATTTTGGATTTTATTAAGTTTTGTACATATGTATTCAAAAGCGGTTTTTGCGGCAACCGAGCAAGCAAAGCAAATAGAAAGTTTTTTATTTAGCTTATCAGGTAGGTTTAAACTGTCAAAATCATCGATTAATGTTCTAAGTGAACCAACTCCATCATCAAGTTGAGAAAAGTTTCCGTAATATTTTGCTTCTGGAATTTCTTTTTCTGCCAATAAAAAGAATTCATCTGAGCAGCAGACTTTTTTATATTTGGATGAAATTTTAATGGTTTCTTCTGCAATTTTTTTGTCAACAGTTTTAAGCTCTTGTTCTCTAAATTGTGTGATTCCTACAGGAACAATTGCTATTGATAAAAGAGCATCTCCAAGGTTGGATAGGTCATCTAAGGTGCGTTTCAACTCTATACCATCATTATATCCGGGACATAATACTATTTGTGCGTGGAATGGTATATCTTGAGATTTGAACCAGTTTAGATTTTCCATAATTTTCCCCGCATTAGGATTTTTGAGCATATTTATTCTTAATTCCGGATTTGTTGTGTGTACAGAAATATAGAATGGGCCTAAGTGTAGTTTTGCAATTCTTTCTTTATCTCTCTCTGTGAGATTTGTTGTTGTAATATATGTTCCCTGTAGGTAAGATAGCCTGTAGTCATCATCTTTTATGTACAGAGTTTTTCTTAAACCTTTAGGTTGTTGGGCTACAAAACAAAATATACAATTGTTTAAACACGGTTTTACTTTGTCAAAGACAGCACTTTCAAAAATAATACCCAAATCTTCATCAAAGTCCTTTTCTAGTTCAATTTCTTCAATTTGACCATTTTGTTTTTGAATTTCAATTGTGATTATTTCGTTTTTGCATAAAAATTGGTAGTCTATTAAATCTTGAAGTTTCTGTTTATCAATAGAAAGCAAGATGTCTCCTTCTTTGATATCTAGTTCTTCTGCAATAGAATTTTTAAGAACTCCGCTAATTATTGCAGGCATTTCTGAAACCTTCCAATAGTGAAATAAAATTTTTGTATTCGCAAACTAAATTCTCAAAAATCATTCGAGGGTAATATGACATATTTTTATTTTTTATTTTGTTTTGTGCTTCAATAAGCAATAATTCAGCCTTGTTTTTTAGTTGTTTAATCAATTCAAGTTGTTCGCCTTTAGACAGTGTATCTGCACATGCTATTTTAATTCTTGCAGTTGTTAAAAATTGAATTGGGTTATCAGCTGGCGGTAAAATAATTAACCGTTTTAATTCTTTAATTCCATCTTCTGTTATAGAGTAATAATTAGAAGGTCTTCCTCCTTGTGAGATTGTTTTTTGAGCTTTTACAAAACCATTTTTCTTTAATCGTTCTAATGCAGGTTTTATTGTGCCATAGCTTGGAGTTGTCATTACTGAAAAAGAGTTTTTTATTTCTTTTGAGACTCCATACATTGTAAGCGTACGTTTGTTTAATTCAAATAAAATCAGAAGCTCTATCATATTTGAATTATATCACAATTTCTGCAAAAGAAGAAAAGGTATTTTAAAACATTTAGAGTTTTGTGCCGTATTACCATGTTTGTGGTAGAATTTACTAAGAATATTAGGGAGGAATAAATGAAAGAGTCGTATTTTCCGCAGGAAATTGAAAAGAAATGGCAGGCTGTATGGGAAGAAAATAAAGCTTTTCATACTCCGGATAACAGCGATAAACCAAAGTATTATGCTTTATCAATGTTTCCGTATCCGTCAGGCAAGCTTCATATGGGGCATGTAAGAAACTATACGATTACGGATGTGATTGCAAGATTTAAGAAAATGCAAGGGT
Organism: Candidatus Gastranaerophilales bacterium; assembly: GCA_944324205.1. Classification (GTDB taxonomy): domain Bacteria; phylum Cyanobacteriota; class Vampirovibrionia; order Gastranaerophilales; family Gastranaerophilaceae; genus CAG-196. The sequence goes on from CALUVK010000152.1 coordinate 3,607, forward strand.
ATAATGTTCTACATCCAATCGGATGGGACAGCTTTGGACTACCGGCAGAAAACGCTGCTATGCAGCATGGTGCAGATCCTGCTAAATGGACTGATGAAAATATTGCTTATATGACTAAACAGTTGAAGATGCTCGGACTTTCTTACGATTGGGAAAGAGAGGTTACGACCTGCAAACCGGATTATTACAAATGGACTCAATGGCTGTTTATCCAGTTATTTAAAAAAGGGCTCGCTTACAAAAAAGAGGCTGCTGTTAACTGGTGCGACCATTGCGGAACCGTACTTGCAAATGAGCAGGTAATCGACGGCAAATGCTGGAGATGTGACAATGTAGTAGAAAAGAAATACCTCTCACAGTGGTTCTTTAAGATTACTGATTACGCAGAAAGACTCCTTGAGGATTTAGATAAGCTTAAAGGCTGGGGAGATAATGTTAAAACAATGCAGGCAAACTGGATTGGAAAATCTAAAGGTGCTATTTTCAGATTTAAAGTAAAGGAAGTTGAAGGGCTTGAAGTCCCCGTTTATACAACAAGACCGGATACGGTTCATGGTATAACTTATCTTGTTGTTGCGCCTGAATACAAAGATATAGAAAAACTTACAACTCCGGAAAACACAAAGGCCGTTGAAGAATATCGGGCAAATGCAAGAAAAATGTCCGAAATTGAAAGACTTTCAACTGAGCGCGTAAAAACCGGTGTGCCATTAGGGACACACTGTATAAACCCGTTTACCGGCGAAGAATTTCCGCTCTGGACTGCTGATTACGCACTTGTAGAGTATGGAACAGGCGCTGTTATGGCAGTTCCTACACATGATACAAGAGATTTTGATTTTGCTAAAAAATACAATCTTCCAATGAAAGTTGTTATTCAAGACCCGAAAAATCCGTCTGACTGCAAAGATGCAGCTTATACGGAAGAAGGAGTTCTTGTTAATTCAAACGA
>CALUVK010000153.1 GCA_944324205.1 Candidatus Gastranaerophilales bacterium
TTTATAAAAAAATTACGGAGGGTAAAAAATGATTTACCTTCACTTGTTCTTGGAATTCTTTAAAATCGGCTTGTTTTCATTCGGGGGCGGTTACGCTACTATTCCTTTTTTGTATCATATATCTCAAGTCTATAGCTGGTATTCTCTTGATGAATTGACTCAAATGGTCGCTGTAGCTTCAATTACTCCGGGACCTGTCGGGATTAACGTTGCAACTTATGCCGGGTTAAAAAGCGCAGGAATACCAGGCTCTGCTCTTGCTACATTGGCAGAAATGCTTCCTTCACTTATTCTTGTTATTATTGTGTCAAAATTACTGCGAAAATTTAGTGATAATTTCTATGTAAAATCTCTTATTCAGACTCTAAAACCCATAAGCTGCGGGCTTTTAACTTCCGTCGCAATCGGGCTTTTAAAGCCTGAAATAAATGATATAAAAGCTATTGTTTTAATTAGTATTCTCTTACTTATTAGTTGGAAATCAAAACGAGATCCTTTATTTTATATTGTTATATCTGCAATTGTGGGAGTTGTATTAGTCTTTATGAAAAATTATTTATATCCTTTTTTGTGATTTTGGATCAAGAATATCTCTTATTGTATCACCTAGCAGATTGAAACATAGAACCGCAATAAATATAAGCAGCCCGGGAGTTAAAAGCCAGGGACGGTATAAAATATTCGTAAATTCCTGCGCTTCTTTAAGCATATTACCCCAGCTTGCGTCCGGCTGTTGTATTCCAAGCCCTAAAAAACTTAATCCTGATTCTGCCAGAATATAAGAAGGAACGCTTAAAGTCATTGCTATTATTACATAGCTTGTTGTCTGGGGTAATATATGTTTTAAAATAATCCGCAGGCTGGAAGCCCCCATTGTTTTTTCAGCTTGAACGAACTCTTCGTTCTTTATAGAAAGCACCATTCCTCTTACAACTCTTGCAAATCCCGCCCAGCCGATTAGCGCAAGAATTATTACAATGAGCGCAAACCTCTGCACGCTTGTCATTCCGCTTGGCAGAATTGCTGCAAGTATAATGAGCAGATAAAAGCTTGGAATTGCCATAACAGCTTCTGCAAACCTCATCATCAGAGTGTCAACAATTCCGCCAAAGTAGCCTGAAATTCCGCCATACAAAAGCCCTATCGGGAAAACGACAAGCAGAGCTAAGAACCCTACCGTCATTGAAATTCTTCCTCCAAAAAGCAGGCGGGAAAATACGTCACGGCCGTTTATATCAGTTCCCAGAAGATAAATTTGCCCTCCTTCTTCAACCCCGAATAAGTGCCCGTTTTTAAAGGGTTTTATATAATATTTTTGGCTCCTGTCCTGCTTAAATACTGTCTGCATAAGAACAGGATTGAATTCTCTTACATAATTATACGTATAAGGCCATGAAAATTTTCCGCATTCATTTATTGTATAAATTTTAGAAGGCGGAGCATAAGCCATGGCTCTGTTTGAATAAGTATTTGAATAAGGTGCAATAAAATCTGCAAACAGTATTATGAGATACAAGAGTGCCAATATAATAAAAGCCGTCCTTGCAAATTTATCCCGAAAAATTTTTTTAATCACTTCCATTTGCGCCTCCTCTTACTCTCGGGTCGGTTATCATAAGGAGAATATCTGCAATGAGGTTCCCTAAAATCAGCATAATTGTTCCCATCATTAGTGAGGCCATAACAAGGTTTATATCTGATTTCATAACGGCTTCCAGAATAAGCCTGCCGAGCCCCGGGTATTGGAAAACGTATTCAGTAAGAGCCGCTCCGCTGAGAAGCCCTGCAAACTCAAACCCCAGAAGCGTTATCATCGGATTAATCGCATTTCTTAGTGCGTGCTTAAACAGAACTTTTCCTTCGCTCAAACCTTTAGCGCGTGCAAATTTTACATAGTCGCTGTCTAAAACTTCAAGCATATTGGCTCTCATCTGTCTTTGAAGCCCGGAAAGCGAAATCGTAAACAGAACAATTACGGGTAAGACAAGGTGCTTTGAAATATCCAATATTTTACCCAAGAAACTCATCTCCGAAAAATTCCAGCTCGTAAGCCCGCCGACAGGAAACCAGCCGGTTTTAACCGCAAAAATCAAAAGCAGTATTGCAAAGAAAAACGAAGGGATTGCCATTCCGATACTTGAAATTACCGTAAGCATCCTGTCAAAAGCCGTTTCCTTATGCACAGCCGCAAGTATTCCGAGCGGAATTCCGACAGCCCAGGTCATGAAAATTACGATTACAGTGAGCAGTAATGTATTTGGAATTCTTTCTTTCAGCTTCACAGAAACTTTTTCTCCAGCGGAAGTATATCCTAAATCCCCTTTAATAAATGATTTTGCCCAGGAAATATATTGGATGTAAATAGGTTTATCAAGATTAAGTCTCTTCATTTCTTTATCAAGAGTTTCCTGCGAAATTGACGGATTTAATCTTAATTCCGCAAGCGGGTCAACAGGAGATAAGCGGATTATAAAAAAGCTTATAATCGACACTATTATTAAAAGCGGTATAACCTGCAAAATCCTTTTTACAATATATCTGAAAAACTCCATCAATTCTGCTCCTCAATATAGATTTCATCCAAATTATAAATTAATCCGCTGAGTGAAGTCGGAAATACATTCTTAAACTTCTTTCTTATTGCCATAATTCTAATCGGCGAATAAAGATAAATTATAGGCTTCTGGTCATAAATAATCGTTTGATACCTGTCATACAAAGGTTTCCGCTCTTCATACGTAAGTTTCAAAGCTCCGTTTCTGAAAATATCATCAAGTTCTTTTTCCCATTCAAGGCGGTCGTCTTTATCATAATTTGCCTGGCGCTGGTTAAACATATGCAGACTGCCGGATGAAGTCCAGACATTTTTCCCGTCATGAGGCTCTAATGGAGAACCAGTAAGCCCCATAATTGCCATATCCCAGTCATGAGTGTTTGTAAGCTTATTTACAAGCGAATTAAATTCAACAGGCTTAAAGTTAACTTTCATCCCTAAGTTTTCTAAATCCTGCTTAATCATGACTCCCAAAGCTTCACGCTCCAGCACTCCTGCGTTAGTATACAAATCAAATTCGACTCTATGACCTTCCTCATCGTATAATTTGCCGTTTTTCTTTTTAAAACCTGCTTTTTCAAGGCTTTTCTGTGCGACTTCCAAATCACAGGGATGCCCTTTTATGTATTTATTAAGATAAATTGAATTAAGACTCTCTGCCGTAAACAGAGGCTCTGCAACGCCGGACGCAATATTTTTAACCATATTTTCCCTATCTATTGCCCAATCTATTGCAGCCCTAAAGTCACGGTTCGAAAACCATTTATGCTTAATCGGATTGACATAAGGCTTGCCGTTCTTGTCTTTACGGTTGTTTAAATTGATTACAAGAAATAAAGTCCCTGTATTTGGCCCTATATTATAAATTATATAGTCAGATTTTGGTTCTTTTATTTTATATCTTGCAACGCTTGAGCCGGGTATTGCAATAACATCTAATTCTTTTGCTTCAAATTTTAAAATCTCATTATTTGTGTCACCCACAATCATATAAACAACTTTATCCAAATATGGCAGCTTTTGATTATCAAGGTTAATCTTGTAATAGTTCGGATTTCTTTCAAATACAACCCTTTGTGCCGCAACATATTCCTTAAGCTTAAAAGCTCCGCTTGAAACGATTTCATTTGGCGGTGTATCAGGATTCAAAAACGCATTGAATACAGACTCTCCTTTATCTGAATAAGGCTTAAAATAATGCTTAGGCACAATTGGATAACTAAGTTGTCTCAAAAATGGTGCAAAAATCTGCGGTGTCGTAAATTTGACAGTATAATCATCAATCTTTTTAATTTCAGGGAGCTTCCCATCAACCTTCATAGCATCCATAGTTGAAGGGTTGCCTAACCCCTTGAATACAATTTCATCATAAGTATACATAACATCATCCGCCGTAATCGGCTTGCCGTCTGTCCACTTAAGCCCCTTCCTTAGATGAATTATATATTCATTGCCATTGATTTCAAAATCCTTTGCCATTAAAGGCATAACCTCACCCGTTCTTGGATTAGTCGTCAAAAGCCCGTCATACAGCATTCCAGCCATAGAAGATGATGTAGCATCTTTAGTGTTACAAGGATTAAATGTCTTTGGTCCTTCGCCAATAGTAGAGATTATTAATTCTCCGCCGAATTTACCAACAGGTGCCTGCGATTGAAGATAATCAACTCCATTTATTGTTACATTTTTTTCATCTACAGGATAAATAATTTCTTTTAAATCATGCGGCTTAATATCACATGGTATACACACCGGAACATCACGCCTGATACAAGCTTTCGACAGGATTACTATCACTAAAACAAAAAATACTATACCCAAAAATCGCTTCATAGAAAAAGAATATCATATTAAAGATTTTTTTTCTTAATCCATAAGGGTAAATTAATGTAACGAAATGTAACAATTTTCTAAAAAATCCTAAAGTTTTGTTTTGCATGTGCCGTAGAACATGTAAAGGGACAAACAAAAAAAGGACTAACGAAAAATGGGAATG
>CALUVK010000154.1 GCA_944324205.1 Candidatus Gastranaerophilales bacterium
TCTATTCTTAATATAAATTTGCCATTATTTTTTTTAGCAAACAAATAATTAAATAAAGCTGTTCTTGCCGTTCCGATATGTAAATTTCCGCTTGGAGACGGTGCTATTCTTACTCTTACTTCTGACATATGTAAACCTTTCTATAAAATAATTAAAAATTTCCACCTAATTATTGCACAAATAAAAAACAGCGTAAAGTAAATTCACATATTTTGTGGTTTATCTGTTTTTATGATATTTTCAAATAAGAGAAAATATTAATGAGGTATGGATATGGAATATAAAGACACGCTTAATTTACCTAAAACGACTTTAGAGATGAGAGCAAACGCTACAAAAAAAGAGCCTGAAACCCAAAAATTCTGGGAAGGGATAAATGTTTATGAAAAGAATTTGGCTCAAAGAGATAAGGCTAATAAGTTTATACTCCATGACGGGCCTCCGTATTTGAGCTCCGAAAAAATTCACGTAGGTACTGCGCTCAATAAAATCCTAAAAGATATTTTAATTAAATATAAATCAATGAAAGGGTATTATTCGCCATATGTTCCGGGTTATGACGGACACGGGCTTCCTATAGAAAATGCCGTTGTTAAAAATATCAAAGGCGGAAGAGAAGCTCTTACGCCGGCTGAACTTAGAGCAAAATGCAGAGAATTTGCTCATAAGAACCTGAAAGGTCAGGAAGCTGAATTTAAACGTCTCGGAGTTTGGGGTGATTGGGAGCATCCGTATTTAACAATTAATCCCGATTTTGAGGCAGAACAGGTTCGTGTTTTCGGTGAAATGTATAAAAAGGGTTATGTCGAAAAAGGTTTAAAACCCGTTTACTGGTGCGCTTCCTGTGAAACAGCGTTAGCTGAAGCAGAAGTTGAATATGCAGATCACACATCAACTTCAATTTATGTAAGGTTTAAGTTTGATGATGACGGGGTAAATAAAATTGGTGAGTTGATAGATTTACCAAGCAAAAATGTCTATGCCGTTATTTGGACAACAACCCCGTGGACAATTCCGTCAAATATGGCAATAAGTTTACATCCGAAGTTTGAATACACTTTCTTTACTTATAATAATGATGTTTATTTTATTGCTCAAGAACTTCTTGCAAGTTTCTTAGAAGGTGTTGGCTGGGAAGAAAAAGATATTAATGTAATAGGCTCTGTTAAAGGTGCGGATTTAGAGCTTTTAAATACAAAACATCCTTTGTATGACAGAAAATCTCCGATAATCCTTGGCGAGCACGTAACCCTTGATGCAGGTACAGGTGCGGTTCATACAGCTCCAGGACACGGTCTTGAGGACTACGAAGTCGGAGGTAAATACGGTATTGAAGTATTTTCTCCGCTTGACAGCAAGGGAAAATGGACTGAAATTGTCGGAGATAAAGACTTAGAAGGTGTTCCTTATTATAAAGGCAACAAGATTGTAATAGAAAAACTTCAAGCTTGCGGTGCCTTGCTTGCAGCATCCGACATAAACCACTCTTACCCCCACTGCTGGAGATGCAAAAATCCCGTAATCTACAGAGCAACTCCGCAATGGTTTGTAAAAGTCGACAAATTCCGTGACAAAACTTTAGAAGCAATCAAAGGGGTAAAATGGATACCTGCAAGCGGTGAAAACAGAATTTCCAACATGGTTGAAGGGCGTTCTGACTGGTGTATTTCACGCCAGAGAGCGTGGGGGGTTCCTATTCCGGTATTCTATTGTGAAGAATGCGGAGAAGCAATTGTGACAGACGAAACGATTGAAAATGTTGCAAAAATATTCGAAAAAGAAAGTTCAGATGCTTGGGTTAAATACACAGCAGAAGAGCTCTTGCCGGAAAGTTTTGTATGTCCTAAATGCGGTAAAAAACATTTCAAAAAAGAAACTGATATTATGGACGTATGGTTTGATTCAGGCGTAACCTGGAGAGCTGTTGTTGAAAAACGCTCGGATGAATTGGGTCACACTCCTGTTGAAATGTATCTTGAAGGCTCTGACCAGCATAGAGGATGGTTCCAATCATCCCTCTTAACATCTGTTGCTGTTCAGGATAAAGCGCCTTATAAATCTGTCTTAACGCACGGATTTGTTTTCGGTGAGGACGGCAGAAAAATGTCCAAGTCTTTAGGTAACTACATAAGACCCGATGATATTATCAAAAACTACGGAGCTGACATTTTGAGATTGTGGGCGGCGTCAGTTGATTACAGAAACGATACAAAAATCGGTGATAATATCATAAAACAGCTTGCGGAAATTTTTAAGAAAACACGCAACACTGCAAGATTTTTGCTCGGTAATATTTATGATTTTGACCCTCAAAAAGATTATGTAAAATATGAGGACTTAAAACCGATTGATAAGTTTGCGCTGCATAAATTAAATAAAGTCGTTGAAGAAGTAACGGTTGCGTTTGAAAATTATGAGTTTTACAAATATTTTCAATGCCTGCAGAACTTTGCAGCAGTTGATTTGAGCGCATTCTATCTTGATATTGTAAAAGACAGACTTTATACGGCAGGTAAAAAATCGCTCTCAAGAAGAGCCTGCCAGACTGTTTTGTATGAAACACTGCAGGTTCTTGCGAGAATTCTGACTCCTGTAATGCCTCATCAGGCAGAAGATATATGGCAAAATACACCCGAATGCCAGAGAGGCGGCTTAGAAAGTATTCTGCTTGCAAACTGGGTGGGGGTAAATAAAGAATGGGAGAACCGGAAACTTGAAGAAGATTTTACAAAAATCTTAAAAACAAGAGAAGTTGTAACCCGTGCAATTGAACCGTTGAGAGCAGATAAAAAAGTCGGCAGCTCGCTTGAAGTTGCGGTATATGTAAAATCAGAAAATGCAGATGTTTTGAAAGCTAACGAAAAAGATTTAGCGGATATATTTATCACATCGCAGGCTTATGTAGCAGAAACCGCTCCTTCTGAAATATTGAATGAGTACACAGAAGGCGAAACAACAGTTTGGGTGACAAAAGCCGAAGGTGAAAAGTGCGAGCGGTGCTGGAAGTATAGAAAGCTCGGTGAGCACAGCGGATATGAAACAATTTGTTCTGATTGTTATGAAGCAGTAACAGAATAAGCAAATAAAAGTGGGCGGAATGCATTTGCATTCCGCCCACTTTTTATTATAATTCTTAGCTTAATTTTTCAATCAAACCGGCATGCTTTGATGCGAACTCTTTACCCCTTGCAATGATTGCAGCTTTTAGGAGTGCGTGCAAATCAATCGGCGTAAGGTCTTTGTAATTATTCGGAAGTCTGAGTGACCAATTTTGGTCGCCTGAAGTTCCCGGACGATTGTAAACATCATGGATTTGGAAATAATCCGTAAAGAACATTTGAATATTTTTAGCTTTTGAAGCAAAGATTTCAGTAAGTTTTACGAATTTCAAATAATCCTTATCCTGAGTTAATCTTACGATAATATCGTCTTTGTTTTCAGCATCGGCAAATAAATCTTCAACAAGGTTTTTAGCGTGAAGATAACCTTCATGAGTATTAATCATACTCTCGGCCCACATAGAAATCGGCAGGTTATCGTGCGTTCCGACCATTGTCCATACATTTTCACCGATATTTTTGCATCTGTAAGGATGTTCAGGCTTTTCAGGAACTACAAACTGGGTTAATCTCATTCCTTGAAGCTCGTATTTCTTCATAACCGCATCAACAGGATTTGTAAGAGTTCCTAAATCCTCGCAGACGATTGCGTTTTTATCAAGCCCGCATTCTTTAGCTGCCGCGATAACGATTTTTTCAATAAATCTGCCGTAAAGCTTAATCTGCTCTTCTGATAAAGTCTTTACTCTTTTTTCTTTATCGGCTTCTAAAGTCCAGTCCAAATCTTCCTGTTTTGCGATTGCATACTTTGAAAGCTCCGGATGCTCAGGTGATGAGTATAATCTTCCTGCGCCTTCTTCGCACATTGGTTTCTTGCCGACTTTATAAACCCACGGGTCGATTAAACCTACAATGTGGTCAATTCTAACACCGCCCGGGTTTTCTTTAAACATCTTTTTGTAAAGATTTTTCATCAGCTTTCCGCCTTCCCCTAAAGATCCGTCTGCATTAAACATTTTTTCCGGATCCATAACCGGGAAGCCCCATGCCTGACCGTCTTTAGAGAAATAATCAGGAGGACAGCCTAAATACCATCCTTCCAAGAATAAGGATTGATATGCCCAGGCATCTCTGTCAGAGAACGCAACCTGACGGTCTGCTATCATTTTGATACCTTTTGACAATGCAAACTTTTTAGTTTCTTCATTTTGAGCTTCTAAAACAAACTGACAGAATTTGTAGAAATCAATTTCGTCAGAATATTTACCCCTAATTTCTTCTATTCGCTTTGCAAAAGCTTTTTTCTCCTCATCATTTTTAGGGTTCATTAACTTTTTATCTGTTTCATTTTTCCAGGTATACCAGAAATCATTATCATTTTCGATAGAAAGTGCTTCATATAAAGCATCATTATCAAGCCACTCTGCATTTTCTTTTTTAAATTTTTCAAACTCTTTCTTTAAAGGTGAGCCTAAAAGTCCGCC
>CALUVK010000155.1 GCA_944324205.1 Candidatus Gastranaerophilales bacterium
ATTGGGTGTGGTGGGACTCGAACCCACGACCAATTGATTAAGAGTCAACTGCGCTACCAACTGCGCCACGCACCCATGAAAGAAAGTATTCTTTTGTCAAATTCTTGTTTCGCAGTTGGTAGCGGAAACACTTCCGTGTTCGCTACCTCTCAAAAAATCCTCAATGGTTCGGATTTTTTTCGGCAGAGTCAACTGCACCATGCACCTATAAAGTATTCTGCTTTCAAGTTACAAAGTTATTCTAACACAAACATTTATAACAGCAAATTTTTTTTTCAGATGGTTTATATATTAGTATGAATATATTATCAACTAATAAACAAATCTCGTACAAACCAACATTTACTTCAGTTAAAGCATTCAAAACAAAATTCAATAAAAAACCAATAAACAAACTTCCTAATATAAAAGGATGTGTACAAGAATCTTTAACAGAAATTAAAAATATATTGCCTGTAGCATTTGCAGGAACTAAATGTGAAGGAGCAATTATGCTTCCAGATTTCTGGAAATCGGTTAATATAAAAAACTTAGCTCAAACTTTTAGGATTAAGTCCACAGGTTTATCAACTAATAAAGATGGATATGCAGATAGTTTTCTTAAGACAAAATCAACAAAGCCCATTTCAACATCATTTGTTCATGATTGTGCTGTTATGTATTTGTATAATGATAAAACTAAAACTCATGCATTATATCACGCAGCTCCGCGTACAAAAATAAAGAAATTAGATTTTATGATAAAAACACTCATGCCCGAAGGATTTACTCAAGGGTGTATTATTCCTGGCGATTTTGTTTTTTATAAAGAACAAAAAGCAAATTTGACAAATATGTTTGAGCTTATGAAAAAACATAATCCGAATGCTGTTATTAATGTGTTTTGGGAACCAACCAGATTTCCGGAAATTGTAGGTTATAAAGGACAGGTGTTTCAAATTCCGAACAGGAAAGTTCGTGAACAGATGAATAAAGGGATTTTTGATGTAACTGATTTTGGCCAAGCTAGTTTTAAGATTGAAGATATTGGCGGATTTAATACTTTCGATGATATCTTTGGAAAATGTAGATGTCATAAAGATTTAATTGATTTGAAAGAACAATTTTTAAAAGCAAAATATCCTAAAACCATGCTTTCCATACTATTTGAACAAATAAGAAAAATGAAAAATGCAATTATACTTGTTAATGAAACAAAAAACTTAAAAGAATTAGAAGATTTACGTGCAAAACTTAATGATAATAATTTGAAAACTTTATTTTTAAAAAGAAAAGAAGAAATGTTAATTCAAAAATTAGGTAAAATAAAGAATGAAGAAGATTTGATACAATTTTATCAGAATGCAAGAACAGATTTTATTCGTATGAATAAACTTTTACATATTTTCCATCAAAAAATGAAAGAAATAGTCTAGCAAAAAAAATTTTTATCGGATTTAATATAAATATTATGAATGTTTCTAAAATACAGACAAAACCTAATTTTTATAATACAGAAAAACTTAAAAAACGCGAATTTATAGATGTTATTACGGATAATGTTAAAAATCCACGAGATGTTAATGATTGTGTTGCGGTTCCGAGAGGGATTTTTAAAGCATATATTTATCTAATGGCAGGCAGCGGACTTTTATCAATTGCTAATTTTTTACCGTCTAAATGGAAAGGAATAAAAACTTCTTTGAATATTTTAGGTGCTGTTCTTGGAATAATTAGTGCTGTTTATTTTGCAAAACCTTTTGCTTTTAAGGGCTTGTCACCTACTGTAGAAAGAAATGATTATAAAAAATAATATTTAATTTTTTCAATAATTTTAATTTCTAATATTCTTTACAAAACTTAATATATACTATATAATATTTACAGTTAGTTTAAATATGAATTTATAATGAGAGATGAATTAAGACTTAACACAAGACTAATTGGATTTGACGGTATTATTGGCCGTTGGGATTTTTGCCTTAATTTTATTTATTTATGTATTATTGGTAGTCTATTTTCACTTCCTGCGTCAAGCTATTTGATGACGCATATTAGTTCATTTTCTGATTTCTTCAGTATGAATACTATTTTTTGGGAAGCACCATGGCTACTAAAAATATGGGTTTTTCCTGGAATCGCTTTTATTTTGTATATAGGAATTTCTCTTATAATAAGACGTTTGAATGATATAAACGGAGAAGTCTGCCGTGATACAAATGCAATAGTTGCAACCTTGTATGCATTATCAACATTCGGTTTGCTTTTTCCAGTTGGAATTTCATTTTTATTATATTTAATTAATATTGCAATTCTTTTATATTTAATTATTGCTAAGGGCAAAATTACCGGTAAATATCCATATGATTATAGAAAAGAATTTAACTGGGGCGCATTTTTTGGAACCTGGATCTGGGGTTTGTTTAATAAATCTTATAAAACTCTCTGGATGCTTCTTTTATGGTTTACTCCCTGGGGGTTCTGGTATGCACTTATATGTGGTTTTAAAGGGAATGAATGGGCTGCTAAAAACAGAGATTGGCCTAGCTTAGAGGATTTTAAAAAATCTCAGGAAACTCAGACAATTGTATTTGTTATTTTGTCAGTTTTGATAATTCCGATAATATATTTTTTAATTGTAACGGCAATTGTAAGTACAATAATTTTTACTGCAATAGATGAAGCAAAAACTTCTCCAGAGCATAATTCTGCAACAATAGAAAAAATAGAGAATTCTTTACAAAAAATTATTATAAGTTATTTTGAATCTTATGAAATAACTCCAAATGAGAACAAATTCTATATATCTATTTCTGAATGGAAAAGTTATTCTTTTCAAGATAAAAAAAATCTTTTGGACATTGCTGCAACTGCATCTGCAAAAGAAAGAGAAAGAACTTCTGAAGATAAAAAATATTATACCAAATCTGATGAATTAAAACGAACAAAAATTTATAGTTCAGAAACAAAAGAACTGCTCGGAGAGTATTATATTGATGATGAAATTCTTACCTCTGAAAAAGTTGATTTTAAAACAATTGTAAAAGCATCTTTTAATGCTTATAGATTTTATACCCCTAAAAAATAGAAAGGAAGAAGTATGGCAATTAGTGGTTTTAATAGTAATCAATCAACAACAAATAATGTTGTAAACACTCAAACTGGTTCTAATCTAGCGAATAATTCCGGACAAGGAAAAGATTCGCCGGTTTTAGATATTGTATCTAAAAAATTTAACTGGGGTGCATTTTTGTTATCCTGGATCTGGGGACTTGGTAACAGAACTTATATTACATTATTAATGTTTGTAGGAGTTGTTTTAAATATAATTCCGTTTTTAGGTTTAGTAGTACAATTGGGACTTTGTATATGGTTTGGTGTGAAAGGTAATACCTGGGCTTGGCAAAATAAACAGTGGAAAAGTATTGAACATTTCCATGAAGTTCAAAAGAAATGGGCTATTGCTGGTTTAATTGTATTTATTATATTTAGTGTACTTATTCCTATTATTGTCCTGTGTATTGCTTTACCAATATTGTTAACTAATACAAACGAATTAGAAGGTTCCATTTTGGCTCACAAAGCTGTTAATGAAGTACAAGAAGTTGTAATTATGAATGAAGCTTTTGATAATAAATGTGAACTTACATCGGAAGGTTTAGCTAAATGTTTTTCTGATAGAATGAATACAACAAAATTTACGGGTAATTCATTTCAGACAACTGCAACCAAAGATACATATACGTTTACTGGTAATGGCAGCTGTTTAAATAAAGGAGATTGTTATGTAACTATAACTACTAAAAATAAAACTCCTATTACAATTCCCCTATATGCTAAAGCTAATGGTCATTTAGAAATAAAATCAGAAGATATAAATCAATATTTAACAAAGTAAAAATATTAAAAAGAGCAATGGTATTAACTTCCATTGCTCTTTTTATTTTGTTAAGTTTGTTATTGTGCTAACTTTTATTAATTATATTTTTAGATTATTAATTAGGCAGATATATATATTTTTTTAAGAGTCAATAACTCTCCTCCTAAAAAACGAACCATCCATAATTGTACCATTGCGGATATCCAACTTAAATTCATATTACCATTATGTATGTAAATGTAAATTTTAGGACTTATTGTAAAAATATACTTTCAATTGTATGTTTGAAATTAATTTATGCAAAAATATGGTTCTAGGTGCACCGATTTGATATTCAACTTCTTGGTAAACATAGAAAAAGGTACATATTAAATTATCTAGTCTAGGGATTTTATCTTTATATTATTTATATTGCAATTTTAATCTAAAAATTATTCTTATGCGTTATAACTAAAAATATACCTACAATTATTGCAGGGAAGGTCTATTTTTAAATAAAAAATAAGGGGTATTGATTTTTGTTTTTTAGCGTTTAATAATGATGTGGTGGTAAAAGATAACGGATGTTGTTGGCTACCCGGTCAAAAATGAAACAGTTAAATATCGCGGGATGGAGCAGTCTGGTAGCTCGTCGGGCTCATAACCCGAAGGTCGTTGGTTCAAATCCAGCTCCCGCAACCA
>CALUVK010000156.1 GCA_944324205.1 Candidatus Gastranaerophilales bacterium
CACTGTGAAGCAATTGATATTGTGCTGCATAAAGGCAGAGACGGCGAGGTGTATAATATAGGCGGGCATAATGAAAAAACAAACCTTGAAATTACAAAAATTATTCTTAAAGAAATGGGCAAAGATGAAAGCTACATTGATTTTGTAAAAGACCGCCCGGGACATGACAGGCGCTATGCAATAGCTAATGACAAAATTACTTCTGAACTTGGCTGGAAGCCTTCTGTAACTTTTGAAGAAGGTATAAGAAAAACAATTCACTGGTATTTAGGGAGGAAGGGGTAAATGAAAGCACTTATAACCGGCGCAGAAGGAATGTTAGGTATGGATTTATCTCCGGTATTAGAAGATTACGGGTATGAAGTCCTTGAGTTCGGACATAACAAGCTGGACATATTGAATTCTGAAAAGGTTTTTGAAGTTATAAGAGATGAAAAACCTGATATTATATTTCATTGTGCAGCTTATACTAATGTTGACAATGCAGAAGCTGAATATAAAAAAGCTTATGCTGTAAATGTTACAGGAACAGAGAATATTGCTAAGGCTTCGGAAGAAAACGGGGCTGTTTTAATCTATATTTCAACGGATTATGTATTTGACGGGGAAAAAACAACGCCTTACACTCCTCAGGATGCGGTTAATCCTATAAATAACTATGGGCTTACTAAACTTAAAGGAGAAGAGGCAGTAAAGAAGATTTGTTCAAAATATTATATAATAAGAACAAGCTGGCTATACGGGCATCATGGTAAAAACTTTGTAGAGACAATGTTATCTTTGAAAGATAAAGAAGAAATTAAAGTAGTCGATGACCAGATAGGATGCCCGACCTGGACAGTCGAGCTTGCGGAGGGTATAATAAAAGTGCTGAATAAGCCTTATGGGATTTATCATATATGCGGAAGCGGAAGCGCAAGCCGGTACGAGTTTGCAAAAGAAATCTTTAAGCAAAGAGGAATAAAAGCAAATATTACACCTTGCAAAACAGAAGATTTTCCTTGCACGGCAAAGCGTCCTAAATACAGTGTTATGGATAATTCAGGACTTTGTAAAGACTGGCATATAAGTTTGGAAGACTATTTAGCACTAAGAGTAGAGGATTAAAATGAAAGGAATAGTTTTAGCAGGCGGTACGGGAACAAGGCTTTATCCTAATACGATAGCTATTTCAAAACAGCTTCTTCCTATATATGATAAGCCGATGATTTATTATCCGATATCAGTTCTTATGCTTGCAGGCATTAAAGACATATTGATAATAACAACCCCGCAGGACGCTGAAAACTTTAAAAAGCTTCTAAAAGACGGCTCTCAATTCGGGGTAAAATTTTCATATGCGGTGCAGGAAAAGCCGGAAGGGCTTGCGCAGGCTTTTATTATTGCAGAAAATTTTATTGGAAAAGACCCTGCCGCTTTAATTTTAGGTGATAATATTTTCTACGGTCAGAGCTTTTCTTCAATGCTGCATAAAGCGGTACAACGTGCAGAAGAAGGAATTGCAACAATCTTTGGATACAAAGTCAAGGCACCTGAAAGATTTGGGGTTATTGAATTTGATAACGCCGGAAGAGCTGTCTCTATAGAAGAAAAGCCTGCTAGACCAAAATCAAATTATGCCGTGACAGGTTTGTATTTTTATAATAACAAAGTTATTGAGTATGCTAAAACGCTAAGCCCTTCACCAAGAGGCGAGCTTGAGATTACTGATTTAAACAGAATTTACCTTAATGAAAACAGATTAAATGTGGAATTGTTCGGGCGCGGTTTTGTATGGCTTGATACAGGAACTCATAAATCTCTTTTGCAGGCCGGACAATACGTTCAGACAATTGAGGAAAATCAGGGTGTTAAAATTGCCTGTCTTGAAGAAGTAGCTTATAGGATGGGTTTTTTATCAAAAGAGGATGTACTAAAAGATTTACGGGTGTATAATGAATATTATTCATATGTTAGAGAGTTGGAGTGATGGTAAAGAAAATTAGTATACTAGGTTCAACCGGTTCAATAGGACGCCAGGCGCTGGAAGTTATTGAGGCATTGGGGGATAAATTTGAAATTCTTGCATTAACCGGCGGCAGCAATGTTGATTTATTAAACGAGCAAATAAAAAAATTCAGACCCAAATATGCTTATTCTTCTGACCTTAAAGCAATAAACGGGGCGCAGACGCTTTCTCTTGAAGAAATTTGTGCTAACAAAGAAAACGATATTATACTTGTTGCCGTATCAGGAAAAATCGGTTTAAAACCTACTATTACAGCAATAAATAGCGGTATAGATATAGCTCTTGCAAATAAAGAAACACTCGTTATGGCAGGTGATATTGTTATGCCGCTTGCAAAGAAATCAGGTGTTAATATAATTCCCGTTGACAGCGAACACTGTGCAATTCACCAGTGCATAAAAGATATTTCGCAAGTTGATAAGCTTATTATAACAGCTTCAGGTGGCCCATTCTTAAGAAAATCCATTGAAGAAATGAAGAATGCAAGCGTTGAACAGGCTCTGGCACATCCGAGATGGCATATGGGGAAAAAAATTACTGTAGATAGTGCAACATTAATGAATAAAGGGCTTGAAGTGATTGAAGCGCATCACCTTTTTGGGATGGACTATAGCAGAATTGAAGTCGTTGTTCATCCGCAAAGCATTGTTCATTCTGCAATAGAATATGTTGACGGATCCGTTATTGCTCAGTTGGGAATTCCCAGTATGCATATTCCGATACAGTATGCTATTACATATCCTGAAAGGTTCGAAGGGATTAAATCAAGAAGTTTTAGCTTCTCTGAAATAGCAAGATTAGATTTTGAAAAACCTGATTGGGATAAATTTAAGGCCTTAAAACTTGCTTATTATGCCGGAGAAGCCGGCGGTTCTCTTCCTGTTTGCTTGAATGCTGCTAATGAAGAGGCTGTTTTTGCATTTCTTTGCGGTAAAATAAAACTTTTTGATATTATAAATATTGTTGAAGAAATAATGAATAAGCATAAAATAGTAAAGAATTTAGATATTGATGAAGTATTTAAACTAGATAATGAAATAAGAATAAAGTCACGTGAATTGATTACAAAGATTAGTTTATGAGTATAGAAAAAGTCAGAGAATATTTTAAACAATATAATTTAGAAGATAAAATACTTGAGTTTGAGGTTTCAAGTGCAACGGTTGAGCTGGCTGCAAAAGCTTTAAATGTTGAGCCGGAAAGGATTGCAAAGACTTTGTCTTTTAAAAGCGAAAAGGGCTGTATTTTAATTGTTTGTGCGGGGAATGTTCGTATTAATAACAAAAAATTCAAAGAATGTTTTCATATAAAAGCCAAAATGCTTACTCCGGAAGAAGTCTATGAATATACAGGCCATCATATAGGCGGTGTCTGCCCGTTTGGAATAAGTAATAATGATGTAAAAATATATACTGATATCTCGCTAAAAGCTTATTCAACAATTTTTCCAGCCTGCGGAAGCAGCAATTCCGCAATAGAACTTAGCTGTGATGATTTATACAAATATTCTTCAAGTATTGACTGGGTCGATGTTTGCAATTAATCAAAACTAATAAATAAATTCTTTATTTAAAAGTAAAAAATTAATTACTTTTATTAATGAACATTTTTTATTTAATATCGTTTAAATGATATAATAGAAAAAGTAGGTAATATTCAGAGAGTTACTATTTATTAGTAAAATGGAGGGAAAATGAAAAAAACTTTAGTAACAATGGCTGTATTAGGATTAATGGCAGGTTGCTGCTCGCTTACGACACAAGCTGTAAATGCAGTAGGCACAGAAAGAGGATATATCTCAGTTAATACTAATGCTAACACAGAAGTTGCACCTGATGTTGTAGAAATCTCTTTTGCAGTACAAACATCTGATTCAAAATCTATGCAAAAAGCTACCCAAATGAACAAAGAAATCTCTGACAGAGTATATTCTATTTTGAGTTCTATGTTAAAAGCTGCTGATGGAGATTACATAAAGACAGCGGATTTTAGTGCATCACCTATTTATAGTTATTCAGGAAGCAAAAGAAACCTTGATAAGTATGAAGTTTCAAATAGAGTCATTGTACATACAAAATCAATTGATAAAGTTGGACAAATGATTGATAAAGCAATAGAAGCTGGAGCAACTAATGTTGACAATTTGACTTTCTCTGTTTCTAATTATGATTCTCAATGTAATGAACTATTAGGAATTGCTGCTAAAAAGGCTCAGACAAGAGCTTCTTATTTAGCAAAAAATCTCTCAACAACAATTGATGGAGTCAGAACTTTTGATGCTAGTTGTAATGCGAATAACTATGGTTCTCCAAGATTATATATGGCAAAAAATATGCTTTCTGCAGTAGCTGATTCTGAAGCTGCCGGAAGTGCACCGACTACGATTTCTAAAGGCGTAGTGAAAATTAATGCAAATGTAAATGCAAGCTTTTT
>CALUVK010000157.1 GCA_944324205.1 Candidatus Gastranaerophilales bacterium
GCTACGGCGATTGCATGTTTATCAATTAAACAGACTGTTATAATAACCAACTATAATGGTTGATTAAATTTTGGCATGCTGGACGGAATAAGTATTTTATAAGCTAGAGTTAATGCTCCCAAAACACCTGCCGTAATGCCCCCATACTTTAATGCCTTTTTCCATTGACCTTGATTTTTAATATTCTTCACTATATCAAAAACTTTCTGTTCTATTTTATCAGGTTTAATAAATTCTTTACTATCTTTATCCCAACATTTCTCGATAATATTTTTTGTATGTTGATACATTAATTCATTAGAAGCTTTAATACCCTTTTTTATAGAGTCTTTAGTTGCCTTAATATTATCTGAATTAACCGATTTTATAACGTTCTCAACAGATGAATAAATTCCGCGGCATAAAGCTTCGGCAGCCTCTTTATTTTTCTCAAGCAATTTCTTTAAACCTGCGGAATCTTTAACACTATCAATTTTTTTGAGTATAGCCATATTTTGTTTATATAAAAGGTTGTCTGTTTTATCAAGTTTAACAATCTTTTCATAGACCTGCTTTGCCAGTTTATCACTAGCCTTGCCGTCACTATTTATACTATTTCTTGCTGTTAAATACCCGACAGTACCGCCACCTAATGCTCCTAATGTCATCATTCCAAAAACTGCACCACTACCTGATTTATTAGCAGAATACTGCGGATATGCATACTGAGCAGAATATTGTGGCTGCATTGTATTACTATAAGTCATTTGCTACACACTCCGTTATTTTCACACATATATATAAAGTATTTGTTGTTACAAAAATTGCCCTTATCTTTACAATATGTTACAAAAATAATAAAAAACCAGCCATAAAGTCTAATAATATTAACATCTAAAATTATTCGGAATAAACGAACTCTTCTTTTCCATCTTCATCCAATATTAGCGCACATAAATGCGCATTCGGATACTTACCGCATCCAAGATCTATACAAATTTTCCCTTCATCAATATATGGCTTTTCAAATTCTGTATGACCAAATATAATTTTTTGAGGTAGTTTGTGCTTCGAATAAATAAATTTACCTCTTATATAGACAAGATCAACTTCATCTTGTTCATCCAGAGAATATTCGGGATTAATACCTGCATGCACAAAAAGATATTTATCCGTAAGATAATAAAATTTCAGACTCCTGAAGAAATCACCATGTATTCTAAAAATATTATCAAAGCTGCCATAACTTCTTATTGTCGCCGGACCACCATAGTTATCAAAAAGATATTTGTAATAATCATCTGATGGAGAATGAAGAAGAGCATATTCATGGGAACCAATCAGATAAATACATTTATTATATTCTGACTGTTCTATAATTCTATCAACAACACCTTTTGAATCAGGCCCCCTGTCAATATAATCACCCATAAAAACGAATACATCATCAGGTCTGATATCTATTTGAGCTAATACGCTTTCTAATTTTTTAAGTTCACCATGAATATCGGTGATTGCAATATATCTAGGCATAGTATCCCCTCCTAAGTATCATAATACAAGCAAAACTGAAAACCTATGTATTATTCATCCAATTCTTTAATTGCCAGATGTAAATACCGCGGCAATTCTGAAGCCAGAACGGAATACTCGCTTAATTCTTGTGAAGCTATTTCTCCTGCTCTTGAATGCAAATATACACCCAATTTTGCAGCTTCAAATATATCCATTTTTTGTGCAACAAGCCCGGCTATAATTCCTGCTAAAACATCGCCAGAACCAGCTTTAGCCAGAGCCGAATTACCATGTTCGTTAATAAATATATTTTTATTGTTACATATAACTGTTCTATGGGTTTTTAACACTGCTACACAATTATATTTTTCAGCAAGTTTCTTAGCGCTTCCTTCCAAATCAGATAGAATATTCTCAAGTTTTACATTTAACAAACGTGACGCCTCCTGCGGATGAGGTGTTATAATTAATTTTGAAGGCAATTTTATATCTTTTTGTCGGCTTAAAATATTTAAACCATCTGCATCAATTATGGCTGGAATGCTTGAATTGCTAATTTTTGATAAAACTTTTAAAAAAAGCTTTTCAGAACTTCTTTCCAAACCTAGCCCACAACCTATAAGAACAACCGTATATTCATTTATATTTTTTAAACCATCTTTTCTTAATAAATAAACAGCTTCCGGTAGTATACTTGCAACCGCATGAATAATCTCTTTTTCACTTGCAAGAGCCGCAAAACCTGCACCTGACTTTAGAATTGATACTGTTGAAAGATATGCAGCTCCTATATAATTTCTGGAACCTGCAAAATTAAGAACTTTTCCAAAAGTTCCTTTGTTTGAAATTTGATCTCTTTTTGGCATTCTATATTCTTGCATAATTATTCTCTATTAAGCTACAATTACAATTTTATTTTAATAGAAATTTAACTCTAAAACAATTTATAAATAAAAAAACATCTTAACTATTATCAGAAAAATACCGGATTTGATTTTCTGTCCAATCCGGTATTTAGTAATATTATTGAAACATACTAGTGGCAGAGAGCGAGTAATACGCCGGCAGCTACAGCTGAGCCAATTACACCTGCTACATTCGGTCCCATTGCGTGCATAAGCAGGAAGTTTTGAGGATTAGCTTCCTGTCCGACTTTGTTAGATACTCGTGCTGCCATTGGTACTGCTGAAACCCCTGCAGAGCCGATAAGCGGATTGATTTTTTCTTTTGAAAATAAGTTCATAACTTTCGCCATAATTACACCGCCAGCGGTAGCCAGAGAAAATGCTATGATACCTAATATCAAAATAAACAGCGTTTGTATTGTCAAAAACTGGTCAGAAGAAAGTTTTGAGCCGACAGATAAGCCTAAAAATATTGTTACAATATTAATTAGAGCATTCTGCATTGTATCCGATAATCTTTCAACCACACCGCATTCTTTACATAAGTTACCGAAAGTTAAAGCTCCGATAAGCGGGCAGGCATCAGGTAACAGAATTACACATAATAGAAGTACAAGAAGAGGAAACACAATTTTCTCTCTTTTTGAAACATCTCTAAGTTGTGTCATCTGGATTTTTCGTTCTTCTTTTGTCGTAAGAAGTTTCATAATCGGCGGCTGAATTACAGGGACAAGAGCCATATATGAATACGCTGAAACTGCAATTGCCCCTAGAAGTTCAGGCGCAAGCCTTGAAGTTACAAATATTGATGTAGGTCCGTCAGCACCGCCTATAATACCGATAGCGGCAGACTGCGGCAGAGTAAACCCGAATAAGCATAGTGCCATAAGAAGTGCTCCGAATATACCGAATTGAGCGGCACCGCCTAGAAGAGCTGTTTTAGGATTAGCAATCAACGGCCCAAAGTCTGTCATAGCACCAACTCCCATAAAGATTATTAATGGAAACAAACCTTTATGAATACCGGCTTCATAAATAATACCTAAAAACCCGTTAGCGCCTGCAATATCGCACACCGGAATGTTTGATAATAAGCCGCCGAATGCAATAGGAACCAGAAGAAGCGGTTCAAATTGTTTCTTAATGCCAAGCCACAAAAGGAATAAGCATACAAGAATCATTATCCAGCTTCCGTGCATATGCAAAAACTGTTCAAAACCGTTTGTAATAGCAGGGTCTGCCGGTTTTACAAAATTCATTATACCCGTAGACTGCCAGAGAGTAAGTAAACCTTCCGTAATATTCATTATTTCCCCCCTCTCTAACCTACAACCGCCAGAGTCTGGCCTGTTACAACTTTATCGCCTTGATTAACCGCAACGGATTGAACAACTCCGGCTTTTGGAGACTTAACTTCAATTTCCATTTTCATAGCCTCTAGTACCATAATTGTATCACCCTCATTAACTGAAGTTCCTGCCTGAGCTTCTATTCTTAAGACGTTACCCGGAACACCGGCTTTAACTTCCTCTCCTGCTCCGGACGGAGTCGCCGCTTGTTTTTCAATACCGGTTTTTACTGAAACATCATAAGTTTTACCGTTTACGGAAGCTTTATCACCTTCAAGTTTTACAGCGTAAGCTTTGCCGTTAACAGAAACAGTAAATTCAGTTCCGGAAGCCATTTTAGCTTCACTCTTCGCAGGTTCGTTTTTGCGAACCCCTATTTGTCCCTTACCTTGAAGGAACATAATACCTTTTTCTTTGCAAGCTCCTGCAATAAAGATATTTTCGTCATTAACTTCCAAGCCGGCATCTTCAAGCATCTTAGTTGCGGCTTTAATCCCCTTATTCGGATCTTTGTCGTTTAAATCTACGACCAGTTCTTTTGTAGGAGCAAGACCAAGCTGTTCTTCTGCAATCTTAACGACTTCATCATTTGGCTCACAAGGAGTTTTTCCAAAATAACCCAGAACCATTTTGCCATAGCCTTCCGCAATCTTTTTCCAATTCCCGAACATAACATTATT
>CALUVK010000158.1 GCA_944324205.1 Candidatus Gastranaerophilales bacterium
AACCGCATTGAAAATGGAGTTAACGAAACTAAACTTATTTCATTATTTACTATAAGCGAACTTTTAGATACAAAACCTTCGGAAATAGTAAAAGAGATCGAAAACAGACTACCCGCAGAATTTTCAATACTGGATAAAAATGAATAATTTAAAAATTCAAATAGTCAGGTAATGTCGATTGGGCATACCTTCTTAACAATAACCCTATGGTTACCACTATCCCTCTTGCTGATAAGCCCAGGCAGAGTGGTTATGAATACTCTCTAATGATTCACATTCCACTTCAAAAGAATCAATAATATCATTTTTTCTTAACATTAAAACGACATCCCTTAAAACATCTTCAACAAACTTAGGATTTTCATAAGCTTTTTCCGTGACAAACTTTTCGTCCTCACGCTTAAGGAGAGGATACAATTCGGAAGAAGCACATCTTTCAATATCTCTGACCAAATCCTCCAGCCAGATATGCTCGTCCTCGGGATACGTAATTTTAACGGAAACAATCGCTCTTTGATTATGCGCGCCATAATTTGAAATCTCTTTTGAACACGGACAAAGAGTCGTTACCGGAACTTTTACTCCGAGATAAAACCTGTATTCCTCATCTTCTTCCCCGTAATTTTCAAGAATTCCCTCAAAAGAGCAGTCATAACACATCGGAGCAGAAATCCCTGTTACGGGAGCTTTTTTATCAATAAAATATTTAAAATCAAATTTCAAATACCCGCTTTTTGCCTCAAGCTTATTAATAATAGCCTCTACACACCCTTTTATATCAACCCCGAGACGCTTATTAGAGCGCCATTCGTTCAATACTTCAACAAACCTAGACATATGAGTACCTTTATAATGCGCAGGAAGCGAAACCCCGGCCGTTGCGGTTGAGTATATAACAATATCTTCCTTGTCTTTTCGCTGAATAACAAGAGGAAGTTCAATCCCTTTTATTCCAACCTTTTGAATATCAATCCCTCTTGAATCAATCTGGTTTTGGACATCTTTCATCTCTAGATTTCGACCCCTTCAAAACTTTTTTGTTCAAGCGCTATCAAAAGTTTTAATGCCGCAACCCTCTGAACCTTCGGCGGTGCATTTCTTAACAGTTCAACAGCTTTGAGCATCAAAGGATCATTATCATACCAGCGGTTCCCTTTACCTTGATATGTGTTAATAATCTCATATACATGCTCTATAACTTCCCCGGCAACCTGTTCCTGAAGCTGAAGCATAAATTCGGCAGCCTCTGTTTTTGTCTCATCCGGAGAAAGTCTCAAAAGTTCTAAAGCTTCTTTTAAAATCGGATCTTTGTCATACCAGCGTTTATTAATCATTATTCCCTCACATTCTTTTTTTATTGTAGTATAAATAAGGAGCAATGTAAAAGGAAACTTTGAGAGGTATTTAATCATGAAAATTTTACTTATCAACGGTGCAAATCTGAATATGCTGGGAGAAAGAGAACCCGAAAAATACGGCCGCACAACTCTTAAAGATATTGAAAACAATGTTATCCTACGCGCAAAAGAACTTGGCGCAGAAGTTGAAGCCTGGCAAAGCAACCATGAAGGCGATATCGTAGACAAAATTCAGGCAATGAAAAAAGAAGGGTTTGACGGACTTCTTATAAACGCAGGCGGATATACACACACAAGCGTAGTAATTAGAGACGCTATAGCTTCAACCGGGCTTCCGGCAGTTGAAATACATATGACAAATATCCACGCACGCGAAGAATTCAGACACACTTCTCTTATCTCAGGTGTTTGTATAGCTCAAGTCGTTGGCTTTAAAGAACTAAGCTACACTCTCGCTCTGGAAGGACTTGTTAATTACCTAAAATAAAAACTTTCCTTAAAAAGGAAAGTTTTAAATGTCTCTCTCACTCTCTCGTGTTTCTAACTTTTGTTAATGTCTTATGTATATATAAAAACTATATAAAAATTGGAATTTCAGTTTGTAGCAAAATCGTTACAAAACTTTACTAAAGTCTCTGAAAGTTAATTTTTAATCATTTGACTTTTTTATATTATAATATATAAGTACATAAATAATAAGGAGGCAGAAATGGTTCAGCAATTTAATACACCTCAAAAAACAAGACAGGCTGTAATCTTATTCTTAAAAGGGTCAGCGACTCCTGTTGTAATGTATTTTGATAATCCGCAGGCAGTATATGCAGAATTAAAGCAGCTTATGAAAAGCCCGACTCCCGTCCTTGTTGAAAAAGAACCAATAGGGCCTATCAAGAAACTATGTTTTGTATCAACACAAATTGCAGGATTGGTATTGCAGGAAGAACCGTATGCTTAAGGTTTTGATAGACGATATAGAACGTGAACCGGATAAGACCCTTCATGTTGATTTTGATGATGAAATTAAAGAACTTGAAGGGTGCAGTATTCAGGCCGGAATAGATTTTAAGTCTCTGGGCGGTTTTATAGAAGCAAAAGGGCACGTAGAAGGAGTAATTACTCTTGAGTGCGACAGATGTCTTAATAAATTTGATTATGATTTAGATTTTGACCTTGATGAAACATTTGCAAAACATTCTCTTTATGATGAATATGCTCAAGAGGTGGAACTCCAGTCAGGACAGTTTATTACGGATTTGAACGGAGAAAAAGAAATAGATGTTTATGACTTATTGTATCAATCTGTAATATTACAGTTACCAAATAAAAAAGTTTGTGGTATAAATTGTAATGAGGGATTATTTGTGTCTGATGAAGAAATTCAACCTCACGATAGCAGAATGGATATTTTTAAAAATATTCAGATTGAAAAAGATAAATAACCCGATAATATAAGTAGTATTTAGAAAGGAAGTTTAAGAAAATGGCAGTACCAAAGAAAAGAACAGGGCACAGTGCTCAAGGAAAAAGAAGATCAAACTGGAAAGCGGCAAAACCGGAATTAACAACATGCCCTAATTGCGGCGCAAAAGTTTTAACTCACACAGTTTGTACAGCTTGCGGAACATATAAGGGCAAAGTTGTTTCAAGAAAGGCAGAAGGTTTTGTAGAGGCTGGAAATGAAGCTCCAAAGGCTGAAGTTAAAGAAGCTAAAAAAACACGAAAATCAACAAAGAAAGCTGAAGCTAAAGTAGAAGAGACTAAAGTTGAAGAAGCTGTTGTTGAAGAAAAAGTTGAAGAAGTGAAGGCTGAAGAAGAAGTTAAAGCTGAAGAAGCTGAAACAACTGAAGAAAAGCCAGAAGCTTAGTATCTGTAATAATAAAGGGAAGAGGAAGATGACAAGAATAGCTATAGATGCAATGGGCGGCGACCGTGCTCCTTTTGAGATAGTAGCAGGTGCGGTATGGGCAGCGGCTGATTACGGTGTGGCACTTGAATTAGTCGGAAAACAGGATAGAATAGAACATTGTCTTGAAGTAATTCAACAGGAAGGTTTTCTGTCTGAATGCGGAAAAATCGGAAGAAAAAGACGAGTCAGAATAGACGTGAAATCTCTTGATATAAAAATAACCCACGCATCGGAGATTATTGAAATGGGAGAAGCACCAGGACAGGCTATTCGCAAAAAGAAGAACTCTTCAATAGTATTAACGGTAAATTCGGTTGCAACAGGAAGCTCTGATGCTCTTGTTGCAGCAGGTTCTACCGGTGCGGCTATGGCATCCAGCTTGTTTGGCTTGGGAAGAATTCCGGGAATTGACAGGCCTGCAATTGCAGTTACACTTCCTACAATGAAAAAACCTATTGTAATCATTGATGCCGGTGCTAACAGCAATTGTACTCCGCAAATGCTAAGACAATTTGCAATAATGGGCATGACATTCTCTAAAAACGTTTTAGGAATTGAAAGACCGCGTGTCGGTGTTTTAAATATCGGTGAAGAAGCCGGAAAAGGCAATGAGCTTGCGCAAAATACTTATAATCTTCTTGAAGAAGAAAAAGAAAAGTTTAACTTTATGGGTAATATCGAAGGAAGAGAATTATTCCTTAACCTTTGCGATGTAGTTATTTGCGACGGTTTTGTCGGCAATGTTGTTCTTAAGGTTACGGAAGGAACTTCTTCTTTATTATTCAAAATGATTAAGAGCGAGTTTAAATCAGACTTTTTAGGCATGCTGATAGGACTTCTTGCAAAACCGTTTATGAAAAGAATTTACGAAAAAATCAATTATGAAGAATTCGGCGGGGCTTTACTTTTAGGTGTTAAGGGTATTACCGTAATTTCACACGGAAGAAGCAGTGCATATGCAATTAAGAATGCCGTAAGAGTAGCTAAAGAAGCTGTTGAAACAGGTGTTAACAGCAAGATTTCAGAGTCAATAGAAGGATAGGGGCAGGAAATTAATGGGAAACAGTTTAATTCCTTTAAAAATTGCCGGTGTCGGGTACAGCTTGCCTGAAACGGTTATTACGAATGACGATTTAACTAAATTATATGATACTTC
>CALUVK010000159.1 GCA_944324205.1 Candidatus Gastranaerophilales bacterium
TGAGATCCTTCGGGCGGGTTGGGTGTAAACTGCCCCAAACTCTATTTACCCTCCGCCCTCTGGATGACGGTTTGTTTGGAAGTAGTAGATGACAGTATGTTGGGAAGTCACACAATCCGGTTTTCACACCGTCATTCAGAGGCTCGGGAAGGGGTAAATTAAAACGTGAAAGGAATATTTGTCACGAGAGCCGAAGAATCTCTTGAGAAAAGTAGCATAGTGCTAAATTGATATAAATTATTTTGCGCAAAAAATGCTTTTTTGTTTCTTTGAATTTACAGAAAATTTCAAAATAGGAAAATTCTAAAATTTGACAGTTCTGAAATTTTCCGCTTCCTCATCTTTTCACTGTTTTTAATATATACCTTACACAATCCTTAGAGTTATGACTCTGTTTTGCAATTCTATAACAATTTTCTACAATTTTATTATAAGCTTCTTTATCATCCAAATAACTCTCAATTTTAAAGATTAAATCTGAAAAATCTTCATAAAACGGCATTTCACCATCAAAAAGAGCCAGTTCCTCTCTATAATCACTTATCATAAGTCGCTTACAAGCAACTGTTTGAAAAGTTCTATAATTAAGAGAAGAAATCCCTTGTGAATTCATATTAAAAACTATTTTAGAATTATTGATTGCTTCTGCCATATCTTTTTCATTATCAATAAACCCACGATAACATAAATCAATGATTTCCGGATACTTAGCTCGGCTTCTTGCATCTTTATAATGTCTATCAATTGCGAACCAAGCAACCTGTAAATGAGGAAGTTTAGTTACAAGTTCCTCAAAAAAACTCAAGCGATAATCACTATCCAGCCTTCCTGCAAACATTAAGTCATATTCAGGTTTTGTTCCCAAATCCTTATATATTTCAAAATTAACAAAATGCGGAAGATAGTATATGTTTTTAAAGTTTTCATACTCTGTTAGAACTTTATCCCAATAAAAAGTATAATTATCTTCGTCTTCCAAATACGGAAGATATTTTTCCCATTCCCTGCCAGAAGTTCTACTTCGTATATCATCTGAAAAATAGTTAATTGAAGGCATTTTAAGATTATTATCAATTTTTATCTTCAATCCTGAGAAATCATATCCTACAATAAAATTATATTTATCATTTATTACGTCTTCTAAATTTTTATCAAAGAGTTCATCAAAAACAGTAACCTGACAACCATTTTGTTTAAAACCGTCTATTATACTGCTGGTTGTAAGTCTACCCCCAATACTTTCTGGTAATATTGCTAAAACTCTCTTCATATATATACTATTTTATCATTTTTAAAAAAGCTTTACAAGGGTAAATGGTTTAGTTATACTGAAATTGTTAATAAACGTATGCGCTTGTAGCTCAGTAGGATAGAGCGGAGGTTTCCTAAACCTTGTCTGCCGTGGGTTCGACTCCCTCCAGGCGCATTTATTTTTTAAATATAAAAAAAGGAATCGAACCCGCTAGTTACTTACGTAACTAGCGGGTTCTTACCTCTCACAAAACGTGACATTTAGTCACCTTTTGTTCAGCAGAGTCTCCAGGCGCATTTGTTTTTCTATTTCAAATAAATATATTTTTTCTTAAATTATTTGAACTGAAAATTATTAGGCATTTATATGAACATTTCTCATTAAATATGCGTTATAATGATATGAAAAATTTTCAGATTTTTATTATTATGCTACTTGCTTTATTAACTATTAGTTCACCATCTTATGCTTATTTAGTAAAAATATATAACGATGTTGGAGAACAAATTGGTACTGCTCGAAAAAGTGGCGGAAATGATTTTGAAATATATGATATGAACGGCAATAAAGTAGAAGATTATGAAAAATTTTATGCTCCTACAGGTCTGAATCTAAAACCAGTCTCAAACTATGATCCAACTCAATATTGGATTAAAACAGGTAAATATTCTTCAAGACCTCTATTTTTTATACCGACTCCAAAATTAAAAATTAAAAGAACAGGATTTTAACTATGAAAAAATGGGCAGTTTTGTTTCTAATAATATCATTATTCTCAAATTCAGTTCTGGCATATTCTATAAAAGTATATAATAGGCAGGGCAAACTTGTTGGAAAAGCTGTCAAAAATGGCAGTGATATCACTCTTTACAATCTTGAAGGCAAAAAGATTGAAACAAAAGAGCAACTTTATTCACTGCCTGGTGTGCCTATTAAAAACTTAAATATGGGAACAAATTACAAAATAGAAAATTTCAAATACGAAAAATTTTAAACATTACTCATTAACATGCTCAAGAGCCATCTCTAAAATCGTTCTTACATGATGATCACTCAATGCATAAAAAACATTTTTCCCGCGTTTTTCAGCCTTCACAAGCTTGGAGCTTCTCAAAATCTTGAGCTGATGCGAAACGGCTGATTTCGTCATATTAAGAAGCGCTGCTAAATCCCCCACGCACATCTCATTCTCCTCTAAAGCCCATAAAAGCTGTATTCTTGTACTATCCCCCATCAGTTTAAAAAAATCTGAAAGGTCGTATAGTAAAGTAGTATCCGGCATTTTTATCTTCTTATCCATATTTTTATTATAATTGAACAGTTGCTCAATTGTCAAACTAATGTAAAGAATTATTACCTTAACCCTTGACAGTTGAATAGTTGTTCAACTATAATATATGTAAGAGGTAACTAATATGTGCGAACATCATAATCACGAAGAACACGGACAAAATTATACAATCCTTAGAACGCTTATTGCGCTTGCGCTCTTTGCCGGCGGGTATAAATTAAAACCGCTTTTTATCCTTGCATACTTGATTGCAGGTGGGGATGTTCTGTATAAGGCTTTGAAAAATGTCGTTAAAGGGCGTGTTTTTGACGAAAACTTTCTTATGTCGACTGCAACTGTCGGGGCTCTTGCGATAAAAGAGTTTCCGGAAGCTGTTATGGTTATGATTTTGTATCAGATTGGCGAGTATTTCCAGCATAGAGCAGTTGAAAAATCAAGGCATTCTATAACAGAGCTTATGGACATCAGACCCGATTATGCAAACCTGGACGGCAAAAAGGTTGCACCGCAGGAAGTTAAGGTAGGAGATGTTATTGCAGTTAATACCGGCGAAAAAATTCCGCTCGACGGGGTTGTAATCGACGGATTAGCTTCAATTGATACTTCTGCTTTAACCGGAGAATCTTTGCCTAAATGTGTAAGAGAGGGAGATACTGTCTCAAGCGGATGTATTAACCTTGACGGCGTTTTAAAAATCAGGGTTACAAAAGAGTTTGGAGAGTCTACCGCATCTAAAATTCTTGAACTTGTGGAACATGCTGCTTCTAAAAAAGCTAAAACCGAAAATTTTATTACAAAATTTGCAAGATACTACACACCTGCAGTAGTAGTTTCAGCTTTGTTTATAGCTACAGTTCCGCCGTTATTTTTTGCAGGAAACTGGATAGTAAGAGCTTTGACATTTCTTGTAATCTCATGTCCGTGTGCGCTTGTAATCTCAATTCCTTTAAGTTTCTTTGCCGGAATTGGCGGAGCTTCCAGACAGGGAATATTGATTAAAGGAAGCAGTTACCTTGAAACTCTTTCTAAGGCTGATGCGGTTTTGTTTGATAAGACCGGAACTCTGACAAAGGGCGTGTTTAAGGTTACGGAGATTAATTCTCAAAATCCGGATTTACTTAAATACACTGCATACGCTGAAAGCGCATCAAATCATCCGATTGCGCTTGCTATAAAAAAGGCTTACGGTTCAGAAATTCCGGAGGGCATAAAAATTAAAGAAATTGCAGGGCTGGGAGTTAAAGCCGAAATCGAAGGACATACTGTATTTGCAGGAAACGCAAAACTTGTTAATCCCCCTCAAAAAATTGACAGGGCAGGAACAATTGTTTACGTTTCAATAGATAATGTTTATCAAGGTTATATTGTGATTTCTGACGAAATTAAAGAGGAGTCTGAAGAAACAATAAGCAGGCTGAAAGCGATGAATGTTTCAACCGCGATGCTTACAGGTGATACCAAAGGAAGCGCGGAAAAAGTTCAGGAAGAATTAAGGCTTGATAGTGTTTACGCCGAACTTTTGCCGGAAAATAAGGTTGAGAAAGTCGAAGAAGCTATTGAAAATGCTTCCGGAAGTGTAATCTTTGTCGGAGACGGAATAAATGATGCTCCGGTTTTAACAAGAGCAGATGTCGGAATTGCAATGGGCGGCTTAGGTTCTGACGCCGCAATAGAAGCTGCGGATGTCGTAATAATGGACGATAATCCTTCTAAAGTTGTTGATGCAATCCGGACGGCAAGAAATACAATGACAATCGTTAAACAAAATATTGTATTTGCAATCGGAGTAAAAGGTTTATTCCTTATCTTGGGCGGATTTGGAATGGTTTCAATGTGGGGCGCGGTATTTGCCGATGTCGGAGT
>CALUVK010000160.1 GCA_944324205.1 Candidatus Gastranaerophilales bacterium
ATTGTGTTACATTCGAGTAGTTTTAATCTTACAATATTGGTTAACGGCATTTTTTTTTTAAACTTTAGGATATTTATCCTTTTTGTTACAAAATTTTACAATTTATATAATTCTTATGATTATTCAAAAAAAATTTATTATATAATTATTGATATGAAAAACATTATTTTTATTTTTGGGACACGTCCGGAGATTATAAAACTTGCACCTGTAATCCTTGAGATGAAAAAATATCCAGGTGATTATAATATAACTATTTGTAACACAGAACAACAGAAAGAGTTATCTAACCAAACACTGGCATATTTCGGGTTAAAAGCTGATATAAATTTGGATTGCATGCGAGAAAATCAATCATTGTCAGCAGTTCAGGCTCGTTTATTAATCTCTTTAGACAAAGTTTTCTGTGATAATAAAATAGATGCCGCGATTGTACAAGGAGATACAATGACAGTATTATGCGGTGCTTTAACTGCTTTTTATCATAAAATTCCGGTTTTTCATGTAGAAGCAGGTTTGCGCTCTTATGATATATATGAACCTTTCCCGGAAGAAGTTATGAGACAAATGACTTCAAGAGTTGCAGCATTACATTTCGCACCAACAGAAGTAAATAAAATAGCATTATTAAAAGAAAATATTAAAGAAAAATCTATTCACGTAGTTGGCAATACCGTCATAGACGCCTTATTTTGCCTTTCTCAAGAAGTTATTGAAAATTCCAAAAAATTCTACAAAGAAAAATGTATTCCTATTGACGATAAACTTGTATTAATAACAGCACACAGGCGTGAGAACCATGGCGAACGGATTGACCGAATTATTGATGCAATCTCATATCTTGCAAAAAAATATACTAATCACACTTTTATAATTCCTGTCCACCCGAATCCAAATGTTAAAGATAAAATTTATTCAAGACTTGAAAATATAAAAAATATTTTTTTGTTGCAGCCCTTAGATTATCCTTATCTTGTATATTTAATGAAGCATGCAAAACTTATTCTAACCGATTCTGGCGGCATACAAGAAGAAGCACCGTCTTTTGCTTGTCCTACTCTTGTTATGCGGTACGAAACAGAGAGAAAAGAAGGTATTGAAGCTGGAGTATCCAAACTTGTTGGTGCTGATTATGACAAAATAGTAAGTGAAAGTGAGAAAATTTTAGCTTTCGCAAAATCAGAGACTCGCCTAAAAAAACAAAATCCTTATGGCACGGGAGATTCTGCTGCTAAAATCGAAAAAATTATACGAGAATTCTGGCAATAATTTTCCTAAATTCTTGTTTTATTTTTACCGGCTTTTGCTCTCTTTTTACGTCGCATCAAATCCACGAAAGCTTCAAGCCTTGTTATGTACCCGGCTTTACCAGTTTGTTCGTCCATTACAAGTGTCAGCAGAGGAATTTCATGTTCACCACGCATTGTCGGAAAAATATTTTGTGACATAATCTCCGGCATACAAGTAAATGGCGATATATGAATAATACCATCGCGACCTTTTGTATCAGCAAAAACTACATCAGAAACACATTCAAGAGCATCCCCGCCTATATCTCTCATAAGATATGGTTTAGCCATTCTCTCTGCACGCTGTAAATGAGTTTCCGGCGGTCTAAAAGCCTTTGGAATAATTGCATCTTTCAAAAAACTTCCTACTGTCAGGCTTCTTCTCGTTTCTACCCCCATTTTCCCCAATTCTCGTTCAATATTTTGATTTGAAAATTCATCATTCACAAGAAATATTTCGCCAGTAAGATCAACATGCAGAACTTCACGATTAGGATCTATTTCTGTTTTTTCAATTTCTTTTAATGCTAAATCATAAGCTTTATGCAAATCATGCGTAGAATTAGCTTTATCAATAAGTCTTAAAGCTTTTTTGTAATTTTTCTCAGCCTCACCATGTTTTATTTCACGAGCACGATAATAGGACAATGCACAATCTAAATCGTCTATTGCAAATATCTTCCTCATAGTAATATTAATAGCTCTCAAAATTAAGATTGGATCATTTTTACCTGAAATTTCTTTTAAAAATCTATAAAGTCCCTTTATTCCATCATACAAAGATAGTTCTATATAATTCGCATTATATCCTAAATCTTTTAGTGTATTATGTATATTTGTTCCATATTCTCCTAACCTGCAAATACCAGGAGAGGTAATCATTGCAACATAATCAGCTCCGCCTTCGATTGCTTCAATAAAATTCCCGAGAATTAGTTTATAGGGAAGACATACCGCCTCCGGAGAATTTTTCGTTCCATATGACAATGTCTTTTTATTTGTATAAGGCGGAACATAAGGTTCTACCCCAATTTTTCTAAGACCTGCCGACCAAGCAATCGAAATTGTTCCCATATGCGGAAATGCAACTTTAATTTTTTTACCTTTTGCCATTTATATATTTCTCCCTATGTAAGTAATTATACCACAAGATTTTTTGATATAATATGTCATATGAAAAGAATAGTTCAATTATCTAAAAATGTTATAAATCAAATAGCTGCAGGAGAGGTTATAGAACGGCCTTATTCTGTTGTAAAAGAACTGGTGGAAAACTCTATTGACGCAGGAGCAACAAAAATTAGTATTGAAATCTCCAATGAATGCAGGAACATCCGTGTCGCAGACAATGGTTCTGGAATTCATCCGGATGATATTATGCTCGCTTTTTCCAAACATGCAACAAGTAAAATTTCTTCTGGTGAAGATTTATATTATGTAAAAACAATGGGATTTAGAGGGGAAGCTCTTGCAAGTATAATATCTATTTCAAAACTTACCTGTACTACAAGAACAAAAGATTTTGATTATGGAACAAAGGTAGAGTGTGAAAATTCCGAAGTAAAAAAAGCTCAAACGGGATGTGCTATTGGCACAATTATGGATATTAGAGAGTTATTTTATAATATACCGGCAAGACTAAAATTCTTAAAAACTTCAAAAACAGAGTTTGCATATATTAGCGAACTTCTTCAATCTTTAGCGCTGGTCCATCCTGAAATTTCTTTTGCACTCAAAAATAACGGTAAAATTGTAATGAAAACAACCGGTCAGGGAGACCTTACACAAACAATCAAAGAAATTTTTAATGACGATATTGTTTCACAATTGAAACCAGTATTAAAAACAGATAAAATTTCTAATCTCAAAATTTCTGGATTTGTTAGTACTCCAGATTATACAAGATCCAGCAAAAAAGATTACTATACATATGTAAATTCGCGTATGGTAAAATGCCCTATTTTTCAAAAATCAATCGATACTGCATACAGAAATCTTATTGGTTCCAGATATCCTTTTATTATTCTAAACTTGGAAATTCCACCTGAAGATGTTGATGTTAATGTTCACCCGACAAAAAAAGAAGTTCGTTATAAAAATCCAAACCAGATTTTTAATTTTATACACTCTGCTATAGACATGGCACTTATGAATTGTATAGAAAAAGACAACAATATTAATGAAACTCCTATTCAACCAGTAAAAAATGAATCTTCTGCAACTTTGACTAAAAAGTCTTTCAATAGTGATATTTTCGTTGAAAATAATGATAAAATTGAGAATTTCTTAACAACGAAACCAAAAACGTCAGCTGTAATAAAAGAATTTCCACGCCGTGAATCTGTCATTGCAGAACAAACAAAATTTATTGAAGAACAAGTTAAAGAAAAAGAAGAAATGATAATCGGACAATATCGAAAAACATATATTTTGATTGAACGAGAAGAAGGACTTGAAATTATTGACCAACATATCGCAGATGAAAGATACATATATGAAAAATTGAAAAAATCTAAAAATTTAGATAGCCAACTTCTTTTTATTTCTGATGTTATAGAGATATCTCCTAGTGATAAAGAACTTTTGAACACACATAAAGATAAACTTGCTAAGTTTGGATATGAAATAGAATTCATGTCAGGAAATGAAGTTATATTTAAAAAAGTTCCACAACTAATTTCAAAAGTTTCCCCAAAAGAAATTTTGACTGACATTTTAGCAAATTTATCAGGCGACATTAATAATATTGAAGAGCAAATAATAATCACAACGGCTTGCAAAGCTGCTGTCAAGGCCAATACTTACCTTAATAATTTTCAAATGCTAGAAATAGTAAAAAACTGGCGTAAATGCGAAAAGCCATTTACTTGTCCGCATGGGCGTCCTATTTCAAAGATTATAGAGCATAAAGACATCGCCAAATTTTTCCAGAGGACAAAATGAGATTCTGAACATTGCCAGAATAGTATTATTTGTATTTTAATCAAAAGTTGTGATATATTCAAAGAAAAAGAGAGGATAAAATATGTATTATCAAGGTCTTATTAACAAATACAGGAAATATTT
>CALUVK010000161.1 GCA_944324205.1 Candidatus Gastranaerophilales bacterium
ACAACCGCTCACGAATTATTAAAACTAACAATAAAAAAATACGGAGAAAAAGTTTAACTTACCCCGGAAGATTTAATACAAAAATTTTCAACATACAAAAACAAATTTTTTTCAAGAATTTCATTTAAATTTTATAAAGATAATAAATTTATAAAAACATATTATCTGAAAACATATAAACCTAATCTTGACGAACTGGTTAATGATTTAAATAATATTAAAGAACTGAAAAACTGGATAGAAAAACTAGAAGAATATGATACCATTGCGGCTGATTTATACGATAACATTTGGGATAAGAAGAATCCCAACGAAAATAATATAAAAAATAAAAGTCAGTATTTATTGAAATTTAAAGAAATTGCCAAATCTGGGAAATACTTTAACGGAGATATCCTATCTAAATTCACTTCTGAAGGTATAAATTACGATAAAATCAAAATTCTTATAACGAATATTAAATCTATCAATGAAGATTTAAAAGAGAACTATGATTCACTAAGCAGTATTCTAAAATTTGATTGCTTAAAGGCTTTTAATACAAAATATGAGGACGTTGAATTTTCACAATTAAAAGAAAAATTCTTTGCAATTTTAGAAACTTCGGAAGATTTAACATTATGGTTCAAATATTTGAATACATTTGATAAAATAGCAGAATCTAGATTAACTGAATTTTTTAATAAATGTATTGAATTTAAAATTCCGATTGCGGATTATGATAAAGCTTTTGAAATTCAATTTTTGCGTATATGGCTGAATGGTTATGTATTCCAAACGATTCCATGTTTAAAAGTATTTAATTCACTTGATCATAATAATCTGGTAAAAGAGTTTAAATCTCTTGATAAAAATCAAATAGAATCTGCAAGAACACGTTTAACAACTAAACTTGCCACTAATGCAATGCATGCAAAGGATGAATTTTACAAAGAAACTACAGAATTAGAACGGCTTAGTAAGCTTCAAAGATTTAGAAAATCATTAAGGCAAATAATAAAAAGTATCCCGCATTTATTTCAGGCATTAAAACCCTGCCTTATGATGAGTCCGTCAACGGTTGCACAGCTTTTGGATCCGGAAGTATTTAATTTTGATGTTGTCATATTTGACGAAGCCAGCCAATTAACAACAGAAGATTGTATCGGTTCAATCATAAGAGGTAAAAAACTGGTTGTTGCAGGGGATACAAAACAGTTGCCGCCAACATCTTTCTTTAAAGCTGTTGTTGAAAGTGATGAAGAATATGAAGATGATGAAGAAAGTAATGAATACGAAGATCTTGACAGTATTCTTGATGAATGCACAACGTCAGGTTTCCCTCAATGCATGCTTAAATGGCATTATAGAAGCAAGCATGAATATTTGATAGCATTTTCAAATAAACACCTATATCAAGAATTATATACTTTCCCAAGTTGTATAGAAGATAGTGAAATTTTAGGCATAAAATTTCTCTATCATGAACCTTCTGATACAACAAAAGAAAATAAGCGTTTAGAAGAAGCACAAATTGTGGCAAAAGCTGTAATGCAGCATGCTAAAAAACATCCTGATTTATCTTTGGGCGTTGCGACTTTAAATATTAAACAAAAAGGTCTTATAGAAGCTGAAATTGAAAAGTTAAGAGAACAAGACCCAAGTTGTGAAGATTTCTTCAATGATAACAAACAAGAATATTTCTTTGTAAAAAATCTTGAATCAATTCAAGGGGACGAAAGAGATGTAATTATGATTAGTGTAGGATATTTCAAAAATCAAAACGGCACATTGCCAATGAATTTTGGTCCAATAAATAAAGATGGCGGTGAAAGACGTCTAAATGTTCTTATTACACGTGCAAGGAATATGGTTGAAGTATTCAGCGGCATTAAATCGTCTGATTTTAATATGGATAAGACCAATAAAAGAGGTGTACAGCTACTTCAATGGTATTTAGATTTTGCTGAACGAGGAGAAATTGCATTAAAACAAAGTATTACAAGCGGTACGGATGATAGTTTTGATTCTCCATTTGAAGAGTCTGTATGTAATGCATTAAGAGAAAAAGGTTATTCAGTTAAATCACAGGTTGGTTGTTCCGGATACAAAATTGACCTAGCTATAAGAGATAAGGATAATCCGGGGCACTTTTTATTAGGAATTGAATGTGACGGAGCCGCATATCATTCATGTGCGACAGCAAGAGATAGAGACCGACTTCGACAGGAAGTTCTTGAAAGTTTAGGTTGGAAAATTTATAGGATATGGTCAACCGATTGGTTTAAAAATCCACAAAAACAACTTGATAAACTTATAAATTATATAAATAATATTGCTATCGGAAAAGATTGAGTAACCTCTTGATGAAACTGATCAACATATCTTTGATGCCATAAATAAGAATTTAAAAATAAAAAAATATACATAAGTGTTCACAAAGACACCGAAACTCTAGACGATAAAAAGAAATTAGCTAAAGAAAGATTGAAAATGTTTTATAGCCTTCGAAGGTTATACGCTATTATGATGCAGATATTGCACATATATGGTGAAGTTGTCCATTACTTTGTAAAATATAATTAATAATAAAGAAAATATTTAAAGAATTGGCTTTGAAGCTCCGTTAAAGAATACGGATAATTATCGAGGAGCTTAATGAGCTATGGACAAAAACCTGAGTATTCAGGAAATAAAACTGTTGGCGGAATTTAAAACCAACAATAAGAATATATCCGAGCAGGAAGCAATAGATATTCTAAACTCTGTTCTTCCTGATTTCGGCAAGCTGCAAAGCTGT
Source organism: Candidatus Gastranaerophilales bacterium (assembly GCA_944324205.1). Classification (GTDB taxonomy): domain Bacteria; phylum Cyanobacteriota; class Vampirovibrionia; order Gastranaerophilales; family Gastranaerophilaceae; genus CAG-196. The sequence continues at coordinate 2,780 of CALUVK010000161.1, forward strand.
AATTCCTGGGCAGTGCAGTCTGCTAATCCATCGGCATTCGGCTCTAATAATCTCATTTCTGGAATTAAAGAGTGTGAACAGGTACCTGATTCAACCGTTTTTAATAATCTCATCAGCAAAATCGGATATGCTAAGAAAACAGAAAAACCTGAGAAAAAACCTGTGTATGTTGCTCCGGTTGAGCCTTCCGGCGAGGATATAGAACTTCTTGCAGTAGATTATTTGAATTCCGATTTACAAAAAGCTCAAGCTCTAGTAAAAACTCAAAAAAGCAGTGAAGGTGTAGTAAGTAAACTCTTTAACAGCGGAAAAGAATTGTTTAATACAGAATTTGCATCAAGCAATGTCGAAAGAATTTTAGCTGTCGAACAGCTCGGTAACAGTATGCTTACAATGGCAACTGGGGATGCACTTTCCGTAAAACAGTATCTTGAAACAAAGCTGAACCTTGCAGTAAAACTTTTGCCGGAAGCAGAAAATGCGGAAGAAGTCAGACTTATTAAACAGGAATTAAGCAAAATCAGACCAACAGAACTTAATCAGTTTATTTCATCTCTTGCAGCACTGGAAGATAGCGAATATGTTCAAAAAGCTCCCGAAATAAAAAAGAATTTAATAACAAATGCCATACAAGACAATATTCCTACTCAATTTAAAGATTTTGAGGTTATCAAATTTACTGATCCCACAACTGTAAAAGGTATGCTTGAAAGTCAGAATGCTTATAAAGTTATGGAGTTTGAAAAAGCATACGAACTTGAACGAGGTGTCAAATTCAATCCAGATGCAATAACAGATTATGCGGAAAAAGAAGCTCGGATGACACTTGTTCTTGCAGTAAGGAACAGAAATAATCAAATAAAAGAACTTTTGCACAATCCGACAGCAACAGTAGACGGAAATAACAAGTACGGAGCACCTTTTAGCGGGGCGGCGGAAATTTGTACGAACAATCTTGAAAGATGTGTTAATTCTGCATTATACAGACTTTACGGCAATGATGAAGATTTAATTAACAGATTTTTAGAAGATACAGGAACAACTTTTAAAGACGGCAGATTAGAATATGGAACTTTTGCAGTAAAAAGTTATACCCTTGTAAATATTTCCAACAAACTACAGGAAACATTAGACAGTAATTACAATAAACTTCTTGATGGAAAAACTCTTGAAGAATTTGAACTTGCCTGCAAACAAGCATATAATCTCGCTTATGGAGCAGAGCATGGCAGCAGGCTTGCACAGGCATTTGTAGAAAGCCAAATGAAAGGTGTTCAATATATTAAAACAGGTGTGCAGGGTGTTGGAATGCTTTTATTAATCGCAGGTCAACTTATTCCTGTTGGAGGTCAGGCAGCATCAGCTATTGTCTTAAGCGGACTTGGGACTGCAACGTTTGGCGGCAGTGCTATCCAATTAACCGAAGATTTAAGCAAAGCCGGCGGAATTACTGACGAAGATAAGCAGGCTATAACAAAAGAACTCGTTGTCTCAACAGCTTTATTAACGGCAGGAGCAGGAATTGGTAAAATGTCTTCTCTTGCATAC
>CALUVK010000162.1 GCA_944324205.1 Candidatus Gastranaerophilales bacterium
TATTTCATCTATGATTTCTCCTTCAGATTTTAAACTATCTTCACCATATAAAGAAGCATAAAGTTTTAGAGATTTTTTATGCTCTGCGGACTTTATTTCTTCAATCAAATCTTTTTTAACATTATCTAAATCTTGTTGAGTAAATTTTGGTTCACTAATTATTTTATTAAAATCCTCTAATTTTTTATATTCATCTATCGGAAGATTTGTAGTTAAAGAGAAAAATCCACGATAATTTTTTGTTACATTAGTTTTTTCATGTTTATTATTAACAAGTTTTGACAATAATCGTATGCTAATTTCTTTTTTGACAAGATCTTCTTCCGAACTGAACTTTTTTATATACAATTTTGCTTGTATAATATCAGAATATTTACCCATGTTAGGGTGTTCATTTATGAACAGTTGCAGATTAGTATCCGGATACTCATAAATATGCACATTAGGTAAATCCAGATGGTCTTTGCCCTCAACTTTTTGGTTGTATTTGTCAGTTACTTCAATTGGAGTTGAAAGGTTGCGGAAGGAAATATTGTTGCGCGCTAAAATAGCTTGTCCAGTCTTATAGTCAGAAAGCTCAAAATTTGGGGCTGAAACATTTGCGGGCTTTGTTTCTTTTGCCTGCCTGTTTGTATAATAAATTGGATTTGTACTAATGCTGATTGGATTAATCATACCCTAACCTTTTAAATAGTAAAAAATATTATTACTACACATGAACATTAAAACACTTAAATCTTAAAATTTGATAAATATTCTTATAAATTTTACAAAGATTAACATTATTAGCAAAAATATTTTTCTTTTATTTTATACTATATATAAAAGGAGGTGTGTATGATTAATAGGATTTCGATACAATCCAATATTAATAAATATAATAATTCTATAAACAAACAGCCGGAATCCTGCAGATTTGAAAAGATTCCGGATAATAATGCAATACCTTCTGAAACATATCGTGCTTATGCTCTTTCAAAACCTTCGTTTAAAAGAGTAAATCAAATCAATGATATTTCTCTAGTTTTAACAGAGGAAAAAGCTAATCCGAGAATTTGTGTGGAAATATTAAACAACAACAAGTTTGATTCAAAAATGGGAGTTCCTGCAGTATTTGAAATAGCTTTATATAATCAGTTACACAATGACATCAAAAGAAATCCAAATTTAAAAGATGAAAATTCTCAAGTAGTTGATTACAAAAGGAGATTTGATGTTAGTTGTCCGGAAGAGGATTTAATTAATACATTGAAAATGATTCAGGATAAATTTATTAATTTAAATGTTGAAAAAAGATATATCGACCATGCTAAACATCTCGCTCCGATAGGATATAAATTGCATACATTGAATTTAGAATCTATAGGAAATTACAGCGATATACCTAAAGGAACTACAATTGAGGATTATGAGCAAAAAATGGAAGAAATCTCAGATAGCGATATTCAAAAGTTTAATCAAGACATTCTTAATAACTCTGATACCAGAATTACATTATCTGTTAACAGAGAATTCTATAAAAAACATAAAGACGAAATAATGCCGATTTTAGAGAAATTCTATGAAAGATGATTAATGGTGTAGAAATCTAAATATAATAAAATATTGCTTTAGTTTTCTGTTTTTGGTATTCTTGATAAGTAGATTAGAAAAAGAGGAGTTTTTATTTATGGATTTAATGAAAGGGAAAAAAGGGATAATTTTCGGTGTATCAAATACACACGGAATTGCTTATGCAATTGCAAAACAGTTATTTGATGCAGGCGCAGATATTGCTTTTACTTACGCTGGTGAGGCAATGGAAAAAAGAGTTCGTCCTATTGCAGAAGGAATGAACGCAAAATTGATTATGAGCTGCGATGTTACTAAGGAAGACGAAGTAGAAGCAGTATTCAAAGAGTGTGAAAAAATATATGGGAAATTAGATTTTGTCGTTCACGCGGTAGCTTTTGCACCAAAAGAAGATTTGATGGGTAGATTTGTGGATACATCTAAGCAAGGTTGGGATATTGCTTTAGGTGTAAGTGCTTATTCTTTAGTTTCAATTTGTCGTCATGCTGAACCTATTATGAATGAAGACAGCTCTATATTTGCGCTTACATATCTTGGCTCTGTTCTTTCTGTGCCAAGCTATAATGTAATGGGTGTTGCTAAAGCTGCATTAGAATCTGCTATGAGATTTTTAGCCGTTGATTTAGGGCCTAAAGGAATTAGAGTTAACTGCTTGTCATCAGGTCCGGTTAAAACATTGGCTTCAATGGGTATAGCAGGTTTTTCTAAAATGCTTAAAGCTGCTGTAATGAGAGCTCCATTAAAGAAAAATGTTTCTTTAGATGATGTTGGCAGAGCTGGTTTATATCTTGCATCAGAACTTTCCAGCGGTACTACTGGCGAAGTTATTTATTGCGATTGCGGCTGCCACTCAGCTTATGCTTCAGCTGAAGAAATGGATGTAATATCTAAAGCTGAATAATGTTTTATCCCGGTTTGCTTTAGCAAACCGGGGCTTTTTAGTAGTATTTAAATAGGAATTGTATGATGAAAAAAATTTTAGCGATGTTGTTTTTATTAACTTTAGTTTTGTTGGGTTCGCAAAGGGCTAATGCCGTGAAGTTTGAAGAGGCAGTTGGACAGAATACGCCTCTTGCAGTTTTAATATATGCTCCATGGGCAGATGATAAAGATACTATGATACAAGCTTTTAATAATATGGCGGCACGATATGCTAATGATTATAATTTTGTATCTATAAATATTGCAACTGAAGATGCTAAAGCTTTTAATAGAAGATTTTATATTTATCCTAATCTCCCTTATGTTCTCTTGTTTAGAAATAATGGTAAAGTATCCAGATTTTTACGAAAGGATTGTATATTGGATGAAAAATGTTTTGCAGAAAGATTGGATATGTTTGATAACTAAAATGTAATAAAAGCTTTGCTGAAAGATAAAGGTAAAGCTTTTATTTTTGTGAATATTCCATAATATAATCATCCATTACAAAACCGCTGCCTATGTCTGTAACTACGCTATCTATAACTTTAAATCCGTATTTTAGATAAGCATTGTATGCATTTGTATTATACTTGTTTACAGTAAGTCTGATTTTATTGAAGCCAAGCTTTTTTATTTTTTCAAATGCTATTTTACCGAATCCTTTATGTCGGTAGTCTTTTAATATGTATAATTTAGATAAAAATAAATAATCTTTTTTATTTGATATTCCGGTATAACCGATAATTTCTTTGTTTTGTATAAGAAAATAGTATTGATAGCATTCATTTTTTATTTGTTCTGAAATAGCTTCTTCAGACTGGAAATTTTTTACCATATAATTGATTTGATCTTCAGATAACAGGCACGGCCAATATTCATGCCAAATCTTGGAAGCCAGTTTTGCTAAAAGTTTTATGTCTGCAGTCTCAACTAATTCCATATAAAAATTTTACTACAAATAGCAAATTTATTTTTTAGTATACTTGTAATATATAAAGGAGAATAAAATGTCAGAAATTAATTTTGGTTCCACATACAGAATACCAATTACCCAGCAAGGGATTAATAAGTCAAAAAAAATCCAGTTAAAATCTCTAATCGGTGCCTATGGTGGTCTTGTCGGTACTGGAAATACAGGCTTTGCAAGGGTATCAATGACGAATAATAAGGATGAAAGTTTTCTTAGAAAATTGAGAAAGATTGGGTATCGAATTTTTCAAGAGTTTAAAGGTGAAAATCTTCCTAATAAAGATATAGATGAGTATATTAAGACTTGCTTAGATAATAGAGATTATAAACAATATGGTAAGCAAAAAGCCCCTGTTATTAATAAGAGTGTAAAGTTAAAGTATCAGGATTATACTGATGATAGTTTTATAGGTAAGATTAATTCGCAAGAAAATGAGTATAAACCGATACATTTTGTAAAGAAGCATAAATCTGAACGAGCAGAACAAAATCGTATTAGAAATAGCGAAAGTTATAAGGATATTGTTGAACGGTATGGTAAAGAGGCTGCAGAGATAATATTTTTCTATGAGAAGAAATAAAATGTAATTTACTTAGTTGTTATCATTTGTTTTATTTTATCTAAAAATATTTTTGTAGCTGGTGAAAATACCTGATATTTTTTCCAGACAATATCCAAGCCTGATTCCAACTTAGGACTTAATGGGCGGAAACACAGTTCACTCTCTTTAGATGTATCAGCGAGTTTATCAAGTGTTACCGCAACTCCTATACCTGCTTTAACCATAATAGCAGCATTATACACAAGGTTATAAGTTGCTGTAATATTCAGTTCATTATATTTTCCACCGAA
>CALUVK010000163.1 GCA_944324205.1 Candidatus Gastranaerophilales bacterium
TCTTTTGAGACACAGAATGGTACCCAGTGGTTAGTATCAACTCTTAGAACGTTGAGCGGAACCAGTGCAGTTTATCAGAGTGATATTTATTTTGATATAAATGGAGTAGATGGACCGAATTGTTTATATGATTCAGAGAGTTGTCCTGTGCCTGATAGGTTTAAGGTAATGGTAGCAGCAAACGGGACTGTGATAGCAGCAGATCCTGTCGGTCAGTATTATTTAACAACAAGAAAGAATTTTAAGAAGAGGGATTTGGAAATCGCGGAGAATGCGAGTGTAACAGAAAACTTGAATGCGAATCTTCGAAACTTCACTTTAACTCCTTGTGCGTTAGAAGTAGCATCTGCAGATTCTCCTGTAACTCCGCCAGCCGGCGACGGTAACGGCTCTGCTGTTAATCCGGGAGGCGGGAGCGGTAATAATCAGCAAACTGATAACGAGGAAGTTTATTTAGAATGTGGCTCTAAATATAAAGGACGAATAGTAAATTGCTTTTTGTCAAATTATTATACTCCTGTAGGAGAACGATTTGATCTTTTTGCCGGAACTAACTTCACATCGACTAACACTACACATATTTTTCAATATCCTGTTACATCACCAATTAAAGAAACTGCATACATTACGAACTTTGATTTTATTGACGATTTTTATTCTAAACGCAAATTTAATACTGATATTACTTGTCCTTTAGCATATTGGCAAGAGGAGATTAATATTGGAGAGACTGAAACAAGTCTTACCGGAGGAGTGTATGGTGTCAATACCCCCATCCCAGAGGAAATGCAAAAAAGTCAGTATTATAATGTTCTTTTAGATTTAATAGAATATATAAAGGTTAATTCTAGTCATAAGCTATCCTGTCCTGGTAGGGATAGTTGGGAGTGCAAATATAAGGTGACTTATGGTGCTATTAGAAAAACAGGCACATATGAAGGTCCCCAAAGAATAGGTAGTTATGTTGGGTTTGCCTATTTATATTATGATGATACATATATTTATATATACGGAGTTCCTTCTCATGGAAAATACAAAACTAAATACATAACTATTTACGATGAAGATTTTTTAGACAACTATATACCAGAGAAATAGAATATAATTATCTTAATTTTTCATATCAGTTATTACCCAAAGAGTCGATTATTTGTAACTTGTAACGACTCCTACTTTTATAATACATATTTCTTATCGGTTTTATAACATTACAAAATGATTATATTTTACGATAATGGTTAGGTAATTTGGTAATTTCTATTTTTCATACTCTTTGATATGTTTTTCTAACTTTTTTAGAATTTCATCTCCAATAACATGTTCTATTTTGCACGCGGTTTTTTCTGCTAAATCGTGATTTACTCCTAAAATTTTTTCAAAAAATATTGAAAGAGTTTTGTGTTTTTTTATAATCTCTTTTGCTTTTTCAACCCCTTTTTCAGTAATTGATATAGTACCATAATATCCATAATTTATTAATTCCAGCTGTTCGAGTTTTTGCAAAGCTTCTGTTGTTGAGGCTCTAGAGACATTGAGTTTTCTGGAGACATCTACTGCTTTAACTTTGTTTTCCGCAAGAAAAATGTTATAAACAGCTTCAATATAATCTTCTAAACTTGAAGTGATTTCAGCCATTTCATTCCTCCTATCATATAAAAAGATCCACATATAATATTCAGTTTGTCAGTAGTAAAGCGCTCACCATTATATTTTAAAGCTGGAACAGGGCATTTTTCGGCAAGATTTTCAAAAGTACAGGCATTAGGATAATTAAATTCATTAAGATAAACTTCATCACCTTCACAGAATAAAATATTCATCATTCGAGCATAATCTTTGTTTTTCAGGCATCCGAAAATAAACCGTTTTTTTTCATTTGGGAAATAATAATCAAGATTATTTCTCAATGCTTGTATTCCATTAGGATTATGAGAAGCATCTATAATTAGATTTTCATCAGCAAAATATTGAAACCTGCAAGGATTTTTAACTTTTTTTAAACCTTCAATAATTACATCATCAGATATATTTTTAAATAAGTAATTTATTGTATTGATTACAAGAGCAAGATTATCGATTTGGTGCAAACCTTTGAGGGAAAGAGCATCTATAAATTCTGGTTTAACAAAAGGTGATACAAACAAAACTAATGAACCAAGTTCATCTGCCCTGTCTTTTATAGCTTCATATCCCATAGAAGTAATAACAGGTGCTCCCTTTTTTATTATTCCTGCTTTTTCAAAAGCGATTTCTTCCCTGGTTTTTCCTAGTCTTTCTGTATGATCTAAATCGATTTGTGTAATTATTGAACAAAGATTTGTTTTAATAACATTAGTAGCATCAAACCTGCCGCCAAGCCCTGTTTCCAAAATAACGATATCTACATTATTATGTTTAAAATATAAGAACATTACAACAGTAAGAACTTCAAACTCCGTAAGATGTACGCCGCAATTACATACTTCTTGAACATATTTTGCGAAGTCATCTTTAGATATTTCAATTCCATTAATTTTAATTCTTTCAGTATATTCCCAAATATGCGGACTTGTATAGAGTCCGGTTTTATATCCTGCTTCTTGTAAAATAGAATCAAGCATTGTACAAACGGAACCTTTTCCATTTGTTCCAGCAATGTGAATACATTTAAGATAATCCTGTGGATCGGAAAATTTTTTGAGAGCTTCTCTTATTTTATCCAAACTCAAGTCAATATAAAATTTACCTTTTCCGGTTAAGAGTTTAATGGCATTATTATACATAGGTTAATTATATGATAATGTAAAGTTTCGTGCAAATTTAGGTTATTAAAGTTGTTATCAAACTTCTTTTTGTTATTTCAATAATAATTCTCTTAAATCCGGATACAATTCAAGAAACATGTTAACAGCTTCTTCACCGCCAATTCCCACAACAGAATTTTTTCCATTAATTTTATAAAGCCCAATATTTTGAGAATTTTCAACCGTATAGAATTTCAGTTTATAACTATCTTTGCAAGGAACAAATCTAGTCTTATTTCTCACGGCATTAAGCCAGAACCAGGCATCATCGTTAGTCGGAATAATTTTCATAAAGGTATCTTTATCAAATACATCATTATGCAATACATGCGGGGGATATAGTACACCTGCAAAACCGATAAACGGATTTAAATAGCTTGGAAGATATGTATTATCATAAATATAGCTTCTTCGAATAAGTTTAAACTTTTGATTTCTTTTTTTTACTAGCAACATTGCTCTTCCGCCAATAATACAATCCGGATGTTTTTCATGTTCTTCAAGCAATGTTTTGATTAAATTTTTATCATAATAATAATCATCATCTGTAGTAATAATAATATCATTTGGATGTTCTTTAAGTGTAGGAATAAGTTTTTTAAATGAACGAATATCTTCGCACCACCTGATAGTGAGTCCGAATTTTTGAAGCCTTGTTAAATTATCCGGAAGCTGCTTATCCGGAAATTGTTCTTCAGCAAGCCATAAAATTAATTCGTCCGGTTTGACAGATTGAGTCAAGAGTGTAGATATAGTTTTGTAAACAGTATCTATTCTACCCGGGAAAGTAGTTAGTGATACAATTACTTTTGGATTACGTTTTTCAGTTGTAAGTCCGTATTCTTTAACTTCTTCAAATTCATATTTCCAAGTATATTTTTTACAGAATTTAAGTCCTAGGATACGTATGACAATATGTTCATCAACAATTCGTACCGAAAAAATTTTATCAAACATACTTCTAAAATTATTAAAAAAGCCTGCACTTTTCTCCATCATCATGCACTCCCTATTTTTATTAAATATTAACATAATTAAAAAAAAAGTAAATGATTACTTGATTTATAAAATTGCTTGTTTATAATAGATATATTGGAGCAGCAAAGCTACCCGGTGGCAGGATATTAGTGGCACTATGGTATGAGGTAAGGTAGAACGGTTACGGATTCTTACGCGGGCTGAAAGATAGATTTTTATCAAGTTGTATTCAAGAATTGAAAATTGAAAATGGTTGGCGGGATGTAGCAAGGACTCCCGAGAAACGATTATTTATCGTTTCGAGAGGAGGCAGGCGAGTCAGGAAACGGAAGTTTCCGCCCGAGCCGTATAGAAGATATCTACCAAGCTGCGCCCAAGAATTGAAAATTGAAAATGGTTGGCGGGATGTAGCGCAGCTTGGTAGCGCACCGTGTTCGGGTCGCGGGGGTCGCAAGTTCGAATCTTGTCATCCCGACCATTTTTAAA
>CALUVK010000164.1 GCA_944324205.1 Candidatus Gastranaerophilales bacterium
TAAATTGTCCGTTTTGCGGGAATATTATATCAAGCGATGCTTTAAGATGCGAAAAATGCGGGGCTTTATTTAAAGAGCCGGAGCTTCCGGGGATAAAATTTACGGAATTAGGTCCTTTTATCGCTATTGATATTTTAACTCTCGGTTTCTTTTCTACAATTTGGTTTTTTATTAACGCAAAAGCTATTAACAGATTAGCATCAGGCATGAGAGATTTGTTTAAAGTCCAGTGGCTGTTTCTTTTGCTTGCAATTAACGGCGGGTTTTATTTATTCTTTTTCTACAAACATCCTGCGTATTTAATAACATTTGCCGCTTTGCAATGCATTATCTATATAGCATTTACCTATAGAGTGCTCCGGATTATACAAAAATATACGGAAAAAACATATGATGCCGGCATAAATATCAATCCGTGGTACGTTGTTTTATTCAACATTTTTTATCTGATCCACTTTATTGACACATACAAAGAGCGCGTTCAAGGTGTACACGTACATTTCGACTGGAAATCTCCGCAGGGATTTATGCTAATCCTTCTTATCCTGATTATAATTTTTATACTCAGGTTTTATAATGAAATGTATCTGCTTCTTCATTAAATGGCAAGTTCAAACGTAGTTTTAGCCACTCTTGCATTCGCTTCATAAGCGGTCTTTGCAAGCTGAACATTAACGGCATCCTGAACCGAATAACCGTTTTGGAGAGCTGTTACCATAGCATTATCCAAATCATGCGCAGCTTGAACGACATTCTCAGAAACACTCTGCAGTAAATCGCCCGGCATAACTTCCGAGTAATAATTGCTCAAATCTACATTTGAGACCTGACTTTCAGGCTGGATTGATGCTGTCTGCAAAGCGGAATTATCTTGCTGCGTGCTGACAACCTGCGGCGGTGTAACGCTCTCTGCAAGGCCGGGGTAAGCCGATGTATTTATTGCTGATATGGAACTCATAAACGAACCTCTACTATCAGTTTAAACTATTTTTCTAAAATTACAAGTGTCAAAGATACAATATGTTACATTGGCTCTGCATGTATTGTAGTTGTTACATTTCCAAGCTCCGACTTAATATCGTTTTCTATCTGGTCACAAATATTATGGCAGCAGCTTATTTTCATATCCGGATTAAATAAAATAGTTAGTTCGATTTCCTTATATTGGCCGGATTTACGTCCTTTGATATTTCTGTAGCCTTTGATTATGGTATTATTCTTTAAAACTGTTTCAATTTTTTCTATATCTTCCGTAGAAATTGAACCGTCCAGAAGATTATTAAGCGTTTCTTTGGAGATTGAAAAGCCGGCTTTTAAAATAATTACAGCTACTATAATTGCAATTATCGGGTCAAGAATTGTATATCCTGTAAGTTTAATCAAGACTAACCCTGCTAAAACTCCCAGAGAAGAGAAAATATCCGTCTGCAAATGTTCGGCATCAGCTCTTAAGGATACTGAGTCGGATTTCTTTGCAACATAAAAAAGATAGCGGCTTACAAGGAAATTCGCGAGAACAGCAAATGCCATAACATAAATTCCAAGCATTGACTCTGCTTCCATCGTATAGCCTGAAATAAGCTTGGAAGATGATTCGTATATAATATAAAGCCCTGCAAATATAATCAGTCCGCCTTCTATAAATCCGGACATATCTTCATATTTGCCGTGTCCGAACGGATGTTCTTTATCCGCAGGCTCGGCAGAGCGGGTTACGGCAAAGAATGTCAGGATAGAAGCCAGAAAGTCGGAAAATGAGTGAATAGCTTCCGATATAATACTGATGCTTCCTGAAATCATGCCGGCAATAATCTTCGTTATAATAATAAGCGTATTTGAAGTTATAGATAAACCGGCCGCAAATTTCTTTTGCGTTTCTAATCTCATCTTTTAAGCCACTCCGTTATTAAGCAAATCGTGAATATGGATAACGCCTACAGGCCTGTTGTTGTCAACTACAAACAGGTTTGTAATCTTTTTATCATGCATTAATCTTAAAGCTTCGGCTGTCATTGCGTTTGGTGAAATTGTTTTCGGATTTCTTGTCATTAAATCAACGGCTTTTTCTTCGAGAATTTTTGCAGAAAGACATCTTCTCAAATCGCCGTCAGTTAATATTCCCGTAAGCTCGCCTTTAAGATTAATAAATCCGACACATCCTAAACGTTTTGATGTCATTTCCAAAAGAACTGCCTGCATATTCGAATTTTCATCCAAAATAGGCATTTCCTGCCCCGTATGCATCAAATCGGAAACGCGTTTGAGAATTGAGCCTAGTTTTCCGCCCGGATGACGTGCGTTGAAATCTTCTTTAGAGAAGCCGTTTCTCTCTATCATACCGACAGTTAAAATATCCCCCAGAACAAGTGTTGCAGTGGTTGAATTTGTCGGAGCAAGCCCCAGAGGGCAGGCTTCGCCGTTATTCGGGAGCTCAAGAACGACATCTCCGGCTTTACCTAAGGAACTTTCCGGATTTTTAGTAATTGCAATGAGTTTTATTCCAAAACGCTTGCAATAATTCAAGATATCAACAAGCTCTCTTGATTCGCCGCTGTTAGAGATTGCAATAACTACATCATCTTCCGTTATCATGCCCAAATCGCCGTGGCTTGCTTCTGCAGGGTGTACAAAAAACGAAGGGGTGCCTGTGGAAGCCAGAGATGCCGCAATCTTTTTCCCGATATGGCCTGATTTACCCATACCGGTAATTATAATCCTGCCTTTTGAATTCTGCATATAATCAAGAGCTCTGGTAAGACTTTCGGGCTTGAGTGATTTTTTTAGCCTGTTAATTGTATCAATTTCGGAATCAATCGTATTTACAGCACAAACCCTGTCTTTTTCAATTTGTGATTGTTGAACCAATGCTGTCATTTTTTCACACTCCTTTTATCATCTAATCTTTTTCAGCTATTTATTTACCCGGTTCCTTTACTCCTACCCCTATTTTACTACAAAAATTATTTGCTTTAAAATATTAATTATGAAACACTTAGCGGAGTATAAAGAAGAAATCCATTCCTGTTCAAAATGCGGACTGTGTCAGTCTGTTTGTCCAGTATACAAAATTACGGGAAATGATTGTACGGTATCGCGCGGACTTTTTATTATGCTCAAAGGCGTTATAAAAGGTGATTTAAAAATGTCAAAGAATTTAAATCGCTATTTGGATTTGTGTCTGAAATGCGGCGCCTGCTCTAAATTCTGCCCGAGTGATATTGATGTGGTTGATATTATAGCGTCTGCTAAGGCTGAGTATTTTAAATCCCATTTTTTTGAAAAAATAATATCTTTAGTGCAAAAAATTTTTTTCTTTCAGGCTGCAGTAAGTTTTTTAAGACTTTTTTCGCATAATATGCAGAGCAAAAAATTTGAGAAGAAAGTGATATATTTTGGCGGCTGCTCGGGTAAAATAAAAGGAAACAGAGCTGTTGTTAAAATTCTTAATTCCTGCGGCATAGAAGTTATTACGCCGGATTTTAAATGCTGCGGAATACCTTTTTACGTAAGAGGGGATTCGGATAATTTTAATGAGTATAAAAAGAGTTATCTTGAAATAATGCAAAAATACGGCATAACAGATGTTGTTACAACCTGTGCAAGCTGCGAAAAGACAATTAAGTCTTTTTCTTCCGATATTAATGTCAGAAATATTTTTGAATATTTAAGGGAAAATAACCTTAAATTAAAACTCAAGAAAAAAACAAAAGTAACGTTTCATAAACCCTGTAATATTGATAATTATGATGATATTAAACTGATTTTGGAGAATACGGATAATCTTGAATATACAGAAATGGAAGGTTTTGATGAATGCTGCGGCCTGAACGGGATTTCTAAACTCAAGGAGTATAAAATTATGTCAAAGATTTTTAAACGTAAGTATGAAAATATCAGAAAATCCGGCTGTAAAACCGTACTTACGTCCTGTCTTGGCTGCGAAGCTGCGCTCAGCTTTTATTCTTTCGGGAAATACAAGGTGCAGGATTTTACGGAATTTTTAGCGGAAAATGCGATTTGATTCCGTTAGAAAAGGGGTAAATGTAAATCTGCCCACAGATACTCCTCCCAACCTGCCGTCATCCTGGGGGTAAATGTCAACCGGCTTGTAGATGCTCCTCCCAGCCTGCTGTCATCTTGGGGGTAAATGTCAACCGGCTTGTAGATGCTCCTCCCAGCCTGCTGTCATCTTGGGGGTAAATGTCAACCGGCTTGTAGATGCTCCTCCCAGCCTGCCGT